>NZ_KV838074.1:47476-65634 GCF_001838645.1 Neisseria sp. HMSC70E02
CGTACTGGTTTAAAGTTAATCCACTATATTATTGGGTTTCAGACGACCTCCCCTCCCATCCAACCAAAGGAAATCAGCATGAAAAAATTCATCTTCCTCACCACCGCCCTCCTGTTCCTCAACGCCTGCGCCTCCCAATCCGGACAAGGCAGTTCTGCTCAAGTCTATGGCGAAATCAAAGGCGGCGTAGAAAGCAGCCACGTCCACTAAGCGGGCGGAACGGCGGGCATTGCCCACGCAGAAGATGCCGCCCCATTCCCCTAAAATCCGCATGACGAACATCGTTCCATAAAATCAAAAGGTCGTCTGAAACTTGGTTTACCCGGTTTTCAGACGACCTTTTCTATTGGACTGAAGACAAATGTTTGGACGGCAGTCATTCCCGCGCCAAACAGGAAAAGGACAAGGCTGACGGTGCGACAATGTCGTCTGAAACGGTTTGCGGACAGCACCCAGTTTCTATTCAAATTTTGTCGTTGCTACGGCTTTCAGCCCTTAATCCTGCCTGTCAGTACGGTTTCTCCCAATCAGCGGATAATCCCGCGCGTAGATTGGGCGAAGAAGTCTTTAAACACCGCCAACTCGGCTTGCGTTTCGGCGCGACGGAGGATGTCGGCTTTAGCTTCTTCAAACGGGATGCCGCGGTGGTAGATGGTTTTATACACATCTTTGACGGCGGCGATCTGCTCGGCGGTGAAGCCGTTGCGGCGCATGCCTTCGCTGTTGATGCCTGCGGGTTCGGCGCGGTAGCCTGCCGCCATAAAGTAAGGCGGTACGTCTTTGTGTACGCCTGCGGCGAAGGCGGTCATGGCGTAGTCACCGATTTGGCAGAACTGGAACACCAGCGTGTAGCCGCCCAAGACGACGTAGTCGCCGATGGTAACGTGTCCGGCGAGGGAGGCGTTGTTGGCGAAGATGGTGTGGTTGCCGATGACGCAGTCGTGCGCGAGGTGGCAGTACGCCATAATCCAGTTGTCGTCGCCGACGCGGGTTTCGCCGATCCCGGTTACCGTACCGAGGTTGAAGGTAGTGAATTCGCGGATGGTGTTGCCGTTGCCGATAATCAGCTTGGTCGGCTCGTCGCGGTATTTTTTGTCCTGCGGGATTTCGCCGAGGCTGGCAAATTGGAAAATGCGGTTGTTTTCGCCGATGGTGGTGTGGCCGTTGATGACGGTATGCGGTCCGATTTCGGTGTTCGCACCGATTTGGACGTTGGGACCGATGATGGTATACGCGCCGACTTTGACGCTTGAGTCGAGTTCGGCTTTGGGGTCAATGACGGCGGTCGGGTGGATGAGGGTCATGTTTTTCCTTTCCTGTCGTGTTGCCGCGAAGATGCGCGACGGCAACAGGTCGTCTGAAACTTTCAGACGACCTTTTTCTGAACACTCAAACCACGCGTTTGGCACACATGATGATGGCTTCGACGGCGACTTGTCCGTCCACTTTGGCGACGGCGCTGAATTTGCCGATGCCGCGTTTGTTGGTCAGCAGCTCGACTTCGAAAACAAGCTGGTCGCCGGGGATGACTTGGCGTTTGAAACGGGCTTCGTCTATGCCGGCGAAGAAGAAGAATTCGTTTTCTTTGCGGCCGCCTTCGCTGAGGATGGCGAGTGTGCCGCAGGCTTGCGCCATGGCTTCGATGATGAGTACGCCGGGCATGACGGGCAGGTCGGGGAAATGGCCTTGGAACTGCGGCTCGTTCATGGTGACGTTTTTAATCGCGGTCAGGGTTTTCATGGACTCGAAGGCGGTGATGCGGTCGAGTTGCAAAAACGGGTAGCGGTGGGGAATGAGTTTTTGGATGTCTTTGGCTTCGATAGGGAGTTGTACGTCCATGTTCGTCGTATTCCTTGGTATTTCGGGGTTGGCTGGGCGGTTTCATCGCGGGCAGGCTTTAAAACGGCAGGCTTTGCCGCTTTGTCGGGATTTAAAGCGCATCCGCCATGTAAACCGATTGTGGGATTATTCGTCTTTTTCGCTGTCGCTCAGACGGTTTTCCAATGTTTTGAGGCGTTTGTTCATTTCGCTTAAGCGGTGGATGTAAACGGCGTTGCGCGCCCATTCTTTATGGGTGGACATCGGGAAGATGCCGGCGAGGTGTTTGCCGCTTTCGGTAATGCTGTGGGTCACGGACGTGCCGCCGCCGATGGTGGTTTTGTCGGCAATTTCGATGTGTCCTACCGTACCGACGCCGCCGCCGATGATGCAGTAGCTGCCGATGGTAACGCTGCCTGAGATGCCGGTTTTGGCGGCGATGACGGTGTGCGAACCGATTTTGCAGTTGTGTCCGATTTGGACTTGGTTGTCGATTTTGGTGCCGTTGCCGACGGTGGTGTCGCTCATCGCGCCGCGGTCGATGTTGGTGTTCGAACCGATTTCTACGTCGTCACCCAGCGTTACCGCGCCGGTTTGCGGGATTTTAAACCATGAATCGCCGGCGAAGGCGAGTCCGAATCCGTCCGCGCCGATGACTGCGCCGCTGTGGATTTCGACGCGGTTGCCCAGTGTGCAGCCGTAATAAACGACGGCGTTGGGATGCAGGACGACTTCGTCTCCCAGTTTGCAGTCGTGTTGGACAACGGCGTTTGCCAAGATGCGGCAGCCTTCGCCGAGTACGGTGTTCGCGCCGATGTAGGCGTTTGCACCGATTTCGCAGCTGGCGGGAACGGTCGCGCCCTCTTCGACGACGGCGGTCGGATGGATGCCGCCGCGCGCTTTGACAATGGGTGAAAACAGGCGGGCGACTTTGGCGAAATAGAGATAGGGATCGTCGGCGACAATCAGGTTGCGCCCTTCAAATTCGTCCACTGCTTTGGCAGAAACGATAACCGCACCCGCGCTGCTGTCGTGGACTTCGGCTTTGTATTTCGGATTGGCGAGGAAGCTGATGTGTTCCGCCTGCGCGTCTGCGAGCGGGCGCACGGCGGCGACGGAAATGTCCTTGCCGCGCCATTCGCCGCCAAGCTGCGCTGTGATTTGGGACAGGGTGTAGGTTTTTGAAGTCATGATGTTTCGTAAGCTTTGGGATGAGGTCGTCTGAAAGGGACGGCGGGAGCAGTCGGACAGAACGGTTTGCCTAAAACGTATGCCGGCAGGAGTGATAAGACAGGTAATTATATCGTTTATTGGATTTTCAGACGACCCTTCGCTTGAAAGAGGTCGTCTGAAAACAGGTTTGCTGTATCTCGTTCAGCCTTCCGATTAACGCGTATTCAGGGCTTTAATCACGCTGTCGGTAATGTCGTAACGCGCGTTGACGTAAATCACGTCCTGCAAAATGACATCGTAGCCTTCGCGTTTGGCAAGATCGACGATAATGCGGTTGGCGTTTTGCTGGAGGGCGGCAAATTCTTCGTTGCGGCGCAGGTTGTAGTCTTCTGCCAGCTCCGCCTGTTTCTTGCGGAACTGCTGAACCAGCTCGCCCCAGCGTTTTGCCGCAGCTTCACGCTCTTTGCCCTGCAATTTGCCTTCGGACAGGGATTTTTCGAGCTTCTCACCTTCTTGCTGCAATTTCTGCAAAGCGTCCTGACGGCTGCGGAATTCCTTTTCCAAGGTCGTCTGAATGCGTTGCGCCTGCTTGGACTCAAGATAAACGCGCTCGGTATTGATAAAGCCGATTTTCTGTACGGCTTCCGCCGCCGCAGCTTGGTTCATCAACCCGAAGCCCAATAAAGCCGCGCCGCCGAGGCGGAAGGCGTTGGCAATGATGTTCATCTGGATTTCCTTGATTTTGTATCCCGCCAATCAGCGGGATGACGGTTTGTTTTTAAAAAGAGGCAGAACGCCCCGCCCCTTTTCCTTCAGGTCGTCTGAAAATGTTTATCTGCATAGGGATTTCGATTTTCAGACGACCTTGTTCTGCCTACGTCAGAATGTGGTACCCAATTGGAACTGGAAGCGTTGGATTTCGTCGCTGTCTTTTTTCTTCAGCGGGTAGGCGTAGCTGAACTTCATCGGACCCAGCGGCGAGAGCCAAGTTACTGCCGCACCGGCGGAGTAGCGCAACTCTTCCTTGAAGGTCGATTTGTGGGTCTTGCCTAAGCCGTATGGGTTTTGAGCGGCATTGTTGGTGTAGTAGGTATTGCTACTGCTGTCGTTATAAGTTTTGCCGTCCCATACGCTGCCCGCGTCGGCAAACAGGCTCAGGCGGACGGAGCGGGAATCTTTGATGCCCGGCATCGGGAACAGCAACTCGGCGGAAACGTTGGCTTTTTTGTTGCCGCCGTAGCTGATTTTCTCGCCGTATTCGTCATAAACTTTCGGACCCAGCGTGCCGCTCTCGTAACCGCGTACGGAGCCTAAGCCGCCGCCGTAGAAGTTTTCAAAGAACGGCATGGTTTTGGTTTTGCCGTAACCGTTGCCGACGCCGACTTCGCCGCCGAGCATCAGGGTGAAGTCTTTGGTCAGCGGGAAGAACCAGGTTTGGTTGTGGGTCAGTGTGTAGTATTGCAGGTCGCTGCCCGGCAGGGCGATTTCGCCGTTGATGCCGGTCATGTAACCGCGGGTCGGCCACAAGGCGCTGTCGGTTTTATTGCGTCCCCAGCCGATCGTACCTTTGTACAGCCAGCCTTTGAAGCTGCCCACGCCGTCCGTGCCTTTACCATATTGGTTGATAAAGTCGGCATAACGTTTAGGCGCGCCTTTGTAGGTATTCACGGTCAGGTGTTCCGCCGCCAGACCCAAATTGACGCGGTCGTATTCGGTAACGGGGATGCCCATGCGCACGCCCGCGCCTGCGGTGGTGGTTTTATATTGTTTCGCGCTGGAAGAGGCTTTACGCGGGTCGTAAGACTTGCCGTAAATATCGTAACCGAGGCTTACGCCGTCGGGTGTGAAATACGGATCGGTAAACGACAGCGAGCCGTTCAGCGTGGTTTTACTGCGTGAGGCGCGCAGGGAAACGGATTTACCCGTACCGAACAGGTTGTCTTGGGAAACGCCTACGGACATGACCAAGCCGGTATCCTGAACCCAGCCCGCACTCATATCCAGCGAACCGGTAGAACGCTCGTTCACGCTCATGTTCAAATCGACTTGGTCGGGCGTATTGGCAACCGGTACAGCATCGAATTGTACGTTGTCGAAGTAGCCCAGCAGCTCGACACGCTCTTTGGAACGTTGCAGCTTGGAAGTGTCGTAAGGCGCGGATTCCATCTGACGCAATTCGCGGCGCACGACTTCGTCACGGGTTTTGTTGTTGCCGGTGATGTTGATTTCGTTCACATAAATTTTGCGGCCGGGTTCGACATTCAGGACGAAATCGACAGTTTGAGTCTCGGCATTAGGCACTGGCTGAACGTTGACTTCGCTGAACGCGTAGCCTGCCGTACCCATGCGGTTTTGGATGGCTTCGAGCGATTTGACCATTTGGGCGCGTTCGTACCATTTGCCCTTTTTCATGGTCAGCAGTTTTTGCAGCTCTTCTTTCGGCACTTCGCGGGTGTCGCCTTCTATGCGAACGTCGCCCCAACGGAAGCGTTCGCCCTCGTCAACCGTGATTTTAATGGTTTGCTTGGTTTTGTCTTCGTTGGTCTGGATGTCGGTATCCAGAATGCGGAAATTGAAGTAGCCGTTGTTTTGGTAGAACTCGCTGACGCGCTCCATGTCTTGCGAGAATTTCTGCTCGTTAAACTGGTTGCTCTTGGTCAGCCAAGTCCACATGCCGCCTTCGCTCAAAGACATTTGTTTCATGAGCTTGCGGTCGGAATAGACTTTGTTGCCTTCAAATTCGATGTCGGTAATCTTGGTGGTTTTACCCTCATCGATGGCGATGTCGATGGAAACGCGGTTACGCGCGAGTTTGGTGACGGTCGGCGTGATTTGGACCGACTGCTTGCCGCGGCTTTTGTATTCTTCCTTCAGGCTGGCGACAGACTGGCTCAGCGTGGCCGGATTGAAGTATTGGGATTGCGCCAAACCGAAGGATTCAAGGTTTTTCTTAATCACATCGTTTTGCAGCATTTTCGCGCCGGTGATGTTCAGCGTGCTGATGGTCGGGCGTTCGATAACGGTCAGCAAGACCTGATTGCCCATAGTCTCTACGCGGACATCGTCAAAAAAACCGGTCGCATACAGACTTTTGATGATTTCTTCGCTGCGTGCGTCGCTGAATTGGTCGCCGACTTTGACGGGCAGGTAGTTGAAGACCGTACTCGGTTCGGTGCGCTGCAAACCTTCGACGCGGATGTCTTGAATGGTGAAGTCGGCAAACGCCAAAGGCGACATGCCCAATACCATCAAAGCAGAAGCAATCTGTTTCAATTTCATAAAATTATCCAAACAAACGGTTGATGTCATTAAAGAAAGCCAGTGCCATCATGAACAGCAT
This sequence comes from Neisseria sp. HMSC70E02, assembly GCF_001838645.1. Lineage (NCBI taxonomy): Bacteria > Pseudomonadati > Pseudomonadota > Betaproteobacteria > Neisseriales > Neisseriaceae > Neisseria > Neisseria sp. HMSC70E02. The sequence goes on from NZ_KV838074.1 coordinate 53,808, forward strand.
GGCAGCCAGTCCGAGGCGCAGGCCGATTGCCTGTATGCGCTCGCTCAAGGGCTTTCCGCGTATCCATTCGGCAGTGTAGAACACCAAATGCCCGCCGTCCAATACGGGGATGGGCAACAAGTTCAACACGCCTAAACTAATGCTGACCAACGCGAGGAATTCCAAATAGCTTTGAAATCCCAGCTGTGCCGTTTTTCCGGCGACGTCGGCAATGGTCAGCGGGCCTGAAATATGGCTCAGGGAGGCATTGCCTGTAATCAGTTTTCCGAAGAATTTTACCGTCATCCAAGCGTTGTTGACGGTTTTGTCCCAGCCCATCGCAAATGCTTCTGCGACAGACGGCTTATATTCGCGCTTGATTTCTTTTGCCCACGCTTCGTCGCCCTGAGGACCGAAGCCCACCCTGCCGACCAGCGTTCTGTCGGGTTGCTGGATACTGTCGGGGCGGATGGTCGTCTGAAAAGTTTGACCATTGCGCTCGTAGCTCAATTCGATTTTCTTGCCCGGACTTTGGCTTACGATTTCCACCCATTGCTGCCAAGACTCGATGTCTTGTCCGTCGGCGCTGATCAGCTTGTCGCCTTTTTTCAAACCGGCTTTTTCAGCCGGGCTGTTTTCTGTCACTTCGCCGACACGGGTGGTGATTTTAAAAGGCGACAACCCGATATAGCCTTGGTTTTTCGCAATTTTACCTGCTTCGGGCGTACCGGCGGCATCGATAATCCGCATGGTTTTTTGCCCCAAGCTCGTCTGAACGGCAACATTTACCTTGCCTGACTCGATGTTCAACACGATTTCTTGCTGGGCTTTTTCCCACTCGCCGACGTTAACGCCGTTAACCGAAATAATTTTGTCTCCGGGCTGAAAACCTGCTTTTGAGGCGATGGTATTTTGCTCGACCATGCCGACATAAGGGCGGATTTCGGTAACGCCGAAGGAAAAACTCAAGCCGTAAAGCAGAACTGCCAGCGCGAGATTAGTCAGCGGACCTGCGGCAACGATGGCGATACGTTTGGCGGGATGCTGTTTGTCGAAAGCGTAAGGCAGGTTGGACGGCGCCACCTCGCCCTCGCGCGTATCAACCATTTTGACGTAACCGCCCAATGGGATGGGCGCCAAACACCATTCGGTATCGCCGCGCTTTCTGCTGAAAAATGGTTTGCCGAAGCCGACGGAAAAGCGGACGACTTTGACGCCGCACAATCTGGCGACGATGTAGTGTCCGAACTCGTGCAGGCTGACCAAAATCAGGATGGCGAAAATAAAAGCTAGAAGGGTTTGCAAAAGAATCTCTCTGGTTGGGTATGGGTTGACGTTGTCGATGTTTCAGACGACGTATCAAGGCAGAGGGGTCGTCTGAAAAGCATTCGCAATGTGTAGAAAATATTATTGGCGTTATTTTGCCGATTATAAAGTCAGTCTGCCGTTTTGTCCGCCACACATGACGGGTGGGCGGGTTTTCAGACGACCTGTCATTTTTTATCGTTGCGGCACGGTTTATCCCAATGCGGCGATAAATTCCTGCGCCTGCCTGCGGGTAACAGCGTCTTGCGCCAGCAGGTTTTCGATGTTGCCGAGGTCGTCTGAAAAGTCTTGTGCGAGACAATGGGCGACGGTTTTGGCAATGTCGGTAAACTTAATCTGCCCGTCTAAGAAGGCGGCGACGGCGGCTTCGTTGGCGGCGTTCAATACGCAGGGTGCGGCTCCGCCCGCGTTCATGGCTTCATAGGCGAGCTTCAGGCAGGGGAAGCGGTCAAAGTCGGGCTTTTGGAAGGTCAACGCAGACAATGCGTCGAAATCCAGGTTGCCGACACCCGAATCAATACGTTCCGGCAAGCCCAAACAATAAGCGATGGGCGTACGCATATCGGGATTGCCCAGTTGCGCCAGCACGGAGCCGTCGCGGTAGCGCACCATGCTGTGTATCACGGACTGCGGATGGATGACGACTTCGAGTTTATCAGGCGGACAGTTGAACAGCCAATGCGCTTCAATCAGCTCCAAACCTTTGTTCATCATGGTGGCGGAATCGACGGAGATTTTGCGCCCCATGCTCCAATTGGGGTGTTTGACCGCTTGGGCAGGCGTAATGCTGTCGAATGTGCCTAAATCGGTCGTCAGAAACGGGCCGCCGGAAGCAGTCAGGATAATCGAACGGATGCCGTGTTCGTTCAGACGACCTGTGTAATCACGCGGCAAAACTTGGAAAATGGCGTTGTGTTCGCTGTCGATGGGCAACACTGCCGCGCCGTTTGCGCGGGCGGTTTCCATAAACAACGCGCCGGAAACCACCAGCGTCTCTTTGTTCGCCAGATAAATGGTTTTGCCTTTTTGCGCTGCCGCCAGCGCAGAAGGCAGGCCCGCCGCACCGACGATGGCGCACATGACACCGCTGACTTCATCGGCAGATGCCACATCAACCAATGCCTGCGCGCCATGTAAAACCTGCGTCGCCGTGCCGTCGCGTTTCAACAGGGCTTCAAGCCGGGCGGCGTGTTCGGCATCGGCAACGACGGCATATTCGGGTCGGAACGTCCGGCATTGAACCGCCAGTTTCTCAACCTGCTTATGCCCCGCCAGCGCGAATACGCGGAATTTTTCGGGATGGCGCGAAACAACGTCCAGCGTGCTTTCGCCTATGCTGCCGGTACTGCCTAATATGGTCAGGACTTGTGGTGTCATGGTGTGTTCTTTATGTACTGCTTTCGGATTTCAGACGACCTTTGGGCTTGAGGTCGGAAAGGTCGTCTGAAAACACTTATTCGATATTGTGTTTGATGTGTTCCAACGATTTTTATAGTGGATTAACTTTAAACCAGTACGGCGTTACCTCTCCTTAGCTCAAAGAGAACGATTCTCTAAGGTGCTGAAGCACCAAGTGAATCGGTTCCGTACTATCTGTACTGTCTACGGTTTCGTCGCCTTGTCCTGATTTATGTTAATTCCACTATAACCGCTTCAGAACAAGCTTTCAAAGGCGGCATAGACGCTGATGACGGCAATCAGGCTGTCCACGCGGTCAAACACGCCGCCGTGTCCGGGCAGCAGATTGCTGCTGTCTTTAATGCCCGCCGCGCGTTTGAGCCAGCTTTCCAACAGGTCGCCGCATACGCTGACAACGGTCAACACCAAACCGATTAACACGGTATTGAACCAGCCTGCGTCAAACGTGAGCCACCCAGCCCACCACACCACAGTCATGTACACTGCCACGCAAATCGCGCCGCCGATTGCGCCTTCCCAGCTCTTGCCGGGGCTGACGGTCGGTGCGATTTTGTGTTTGCCGAACGCTTTGCCGCTGAAATACGCGCAAACATCGGCAACCCACACCAAACCCATCACGGCAAGCAGCGACAAGGCGTAATCGGGATGCGGACGCAGGGACATGAGTGCGAACCAAAACGGCATGACCAAAAGCCAGCCGACGGTATAAGCCTGCCAGCCGCCGTTCAATTTCCATTTGAATTTCAGCCACAAAGGCATGACGACCAGCCAAAACGCCAAAACGGCGTACCAGACGATATCCGGCAGCGTCCAACCGCCTGCATAGGCGATGACGCCGAACACCAGCGTCGCGGCGAGATAATGATTGGTTTTCAGTTTTTCCAATCCGCTCATGCGGGCGTATTCCCACAGCGTAACCAGGGAAATCAACCCGCAAAATGCCGCCCACAGCCATTGCGGCGCGTAAAACAGCATACCGAGCATCAACGGCAGCATCCACAGCGCCGTGATAATCCGTTGTTTCAACATTTTTAACCCCTTTGCTGCTCTACCGGCAGCTGTTCCGAAGTGCGGCCGAAGCGCCGTTCGCGTTTTTGGAACGAGGCGACAGCATCATCCAAGGCTTTGCTGTCAAAATCGGGCCACAGGGTATCGGTAAAATAAAGTTCGGCATACGCCATCTGCCAAAGCAGGAAATTGCTGATGCGTGTTTCGCCGCCGGTGCGGATGAACAAATCCGGTTCCGGCGCATCTCCCAGCATCAAGTGTTTCGCCAGCGCGTCTTCCGTAATTTCGGATACGCCTTCGGCAATCAGTTTGTTTGCCGCCTGCAAAATATCCCAGCGGCCGCCGTAATCCGCGGCGATGCTCAGGGTCAGACCGGTATTGTTCGCCGTCAACGCTTCCGCCTCTTCGATGCCTTGCAGAATCTGCCGGTTGAAGCGTTCGCGGCTGCCCAACACCTTCAGGCGCATATTGTTTTCGTGCAGACGGCGCACCTGCTTTTGCAAAGCCTGCAAAAACAGCCCCATCAGGAACGATACTTCGTCTTCGGGGCGGCGCCAGTTTTCAGTCGAAAAGGCAAACACGGTCAGATATTGCACACCCAGTTTGGCGCAATGCTTCACCATATTTTCCAACGCGTCCAAGCCGCGTTTGTGCCCCATCACGCGGGGAAGGAAACGCTTTTTCGCCCAACGGCCGTTGCCGTCCATAATCACGGCGATATGCTTCGGAACCGAAGTATGTTCCAAAATGGTCTGCGTGCTGCTCTTCATCTCTGCCTTTCGCAGCGCAGCGGTTCAAAGGTCGTCTGAAACGCCGCGGACAAGGGTTTAAATCGCCATCAAATCTTCTTCTTTGGCAGCCAGCGTTTTGTCGGCTTCGGCGATGTATTTGTCGGTCAGTTTTTGAACCGCTTCTTCGCCGCGACGTGCTTCGTCTTCGGAAATTTCTTTGTCTTTCAAGAGTTTTTTGATGTGATCGTTCGCATCGCGGCGCACGTTGCGGATGGACACGCGTCCTTCTTCCGCTTCGCTGCGTACGACTTTAATCAAATCTTTACGGCGCTCTTCGGTCAACATAGGCATAGGCACGCGGATCAAATCGCCGACGGCTGCCGGGTTCAGACCCAAGTTTGAATCGCGGATGGCTTTCTCGACTTTGGTCGCCATATTGCTTTCAAAAGGTTTTACGCCGATGGTGCGCGCGTCCAGAAGCGTCACGTTGGCAACTTGGCTGACCGGAACCATGCTGCCCCAGTATTCGACTTCCACTTGGTCCAACAGACCGGTATGCGCACGGCCGGTACGCACTTTCGCCAAATTCTCTTTCAGCACTTCTACCGAGCGCTGCATTTTGCTTTCCGCTGTTTTTTGAATATCGTTAATCATTTTCTGCTTTCAAATAAGATACTGAATTTAAAACCTCGCCCGGACGCATGACCATCCGAACGGCAATCAAGCTGTTAACTGCGCATAGTACCGTCATTCGGCAATTCCGACAAGGCAGGGGCGGTTTTGGGCCTTGTTTCTTAACTGATATTTAAATGCCGTTATAGATGAGTTTGAGGCGGAAAAGCATGGACGGCCTCGATACAGCCGAATTCATTTGCGTATAGACAAAAAGGTCGTCTGAAAACCTTGCCAACCGGTTTTCAGACGACCTTTATCCTATCCCACCTCCAACCTCTCTATGGCGAAAGGCAGGATGCAAAACAGAAAATACGCTCCTGTTACAATGAAATCACGAACCAAAGACCTCGGAGAAGCAGGTATATCAATAATGTGATGGTAATGTTGTTGTATCGCCATTTCATTTGGTTGATGGAAAAAACCAGCAATATGAGGAGAAAGAATGGTGTTATGTATGACCATACCAAGTCTGCTGACACCAATACAGCACAAATTAATCCCAAAGGGAAAAGAATCATCCAAGCAGGCAACGAGGCAATCGCCCATTTCGATTTTCTATTGCGCGTACGGACAAATTCCCCAACAGAAGAAAAGCTTGTCTGCTTCTGCGTAATCAAAGACAAAATACTTATACCGCCATAAGCTACGGCGCAAATATACAGCGCTTGTTGATAGTTGCTTACGAAGCTGATCAAAGCCAAAGGCAAAGGCGTAAGAAGTCCAAGTACGATAAAAGTCAATCGGGAAGAGCGCAGGTGCAGGCGTTCTGCCATAGCCGCGCGGGCGGCAACGCTGCATAAGACAACAGAAATAATGGAAGCAATAATTGGGGATACTGGGGACACATTGTCACGCAAACCCGGAATATCTTCCAAAGCGGTCAACATACTGGTGACGAACATGACCATGACGACAAACAGCAATAGGAGTTGTAATAGAGACCCTTCCCATTGATCGTTGCCGCGTTTGAACTGCAAAGCATTAACCAATATCATGCAGGCGAGTGCCCATGAGTTGAGCGGCATAGTCAACCATATGATGAAAACATCGCTGTCTTCATGGTTGAAATGAAACATCGTTAGGCCGATCAGTATCCAGCCGACAAGGAAAATAACCCAGCCGGTCAAAGGCGCGACAACAATCCTCGCCCAAGCCATCTGCCACGGAGACAAAGAAGACATACGCAACTGATCAAATGCATTGCTGGATACATCTTGGCGCAAACTGCGCTCAATCTGCAGATAAAGGGCGATATTTGAAATGAATGCGCCGAACGCACCGACGCTGGCAATATATTCCACCAGGTTTTCAGAATTGGCATTGGCAAAAACAAACAGGCTGTAGAGTATGATGATGCCTGCAATCATGCCCCAGCTCATGTTGAGCCACATCAGCCTTTGAAATTCGGCGTTAACCCGGATTTTGGGGATATTCAATTTATTGTCCATCGGCTTGCTCCTGTTGCTCTTGTTGCTCCTGCTCGTGGAGATTGAGGCTGTTTTGATAACTGTTTAGCAGCGACGCTTTAATGACGGCAGCTTCGCTCAAAGGCAGGTTTTGTTCAAACAGCTTACGCAACAAGGCTGCACGAGCTTCTTCTCCCGCATCCAATATGACAGTAACGGCATGATTGCTCCATTCTGCCTGCTTCACGCCTTCCGTATTGCGGACCCGCTCGAATATGGATTCATCCAAACCGACAAATTGCAGCGAAACAGTCTGATCTTCGTTAACATCATCATTAACAGATTGAAATGCCTGAACACGTCCGCCTTTGATAACCAGCATATGCGAACAATATTCGTCCAGCTCGGAAAGAATATGGCTCGACACCAAAATGCTCATGCCTTCATCTTTGAGCTTCAGCAGCAACAAAGACAATTCATGTCGTGCCTCAGGGTCAAGACCGCTGGCAGGTTCATCCAAAAGCAAGAACTTAGGACGATGGATGATGACTTGCCCGATACCGACACGCTGTTTCTGACCGCGGGAAAGGTCGCTGACTTTGGCATACAGTTTATGTTCCAAATTAAGCAGGCGAACGGTTTCCAGCAGCAAATCGGGAAGTCGCGCATCAGGAATACCGCGGGATTTGGCGGCATAAGTTAAGCACTGGATCACGCTCAAACCATCCGGCAAACCAAAAAAATCAGGCAGGTAGCCGAGTTTGGAAAAGCTGTTGCGCGGATTATCAAGAATAGGCAGACCGTCAAGCAAGACATCGCCGGATGTCGGGATTTCCAATCCTGCCATACAACGCATCAAAGTGGATTTGCCGGCACCATTAGGTCCGATTAATCCGGTAATACTGCCCTGCGGAAGTTCAACCGAGACATCGTACAATGCCTGCGTATTGCCGTAGTAAAAATCTAGATGTTGGACATTAATCATAATATTTATAAGATATGAAGGGGTTGGATGCAAAAATCGGGGGCGCTAACGCCGGCTGATAAACTTTTATCACACGGATGAAATGACAAAATGGCTTTTCAGACGACCTCAAACATTTCTTGGCATTTCATGATAAACATTCAGCCTCAGCCGCTCCGATCTTGAGCCTTCGTATTATCAACAAAAAACTGTTTGACATACAAAAAACTGCTTCTGCGGTCGCTTTAATAGAAAGACGGATAACTTTACCCTATATTAGTGAACTTAAAAAAGCGGCAAGGACATCTTCCAAGCCGCTTTTTTGTCATTGGCTTGTTACCTTCCAACCTATAAATGGCATATGGAACATCATCAAACATCTCAAAAGATACGTTTTCAGACGACCCCACAATGACTTAGGGCGGCAACAAACGAATAATGGACAAATCCTGTTACCATATTTTCGACAGTTTTTCTTTAACTTTAGTCTCCATTTCAGCACTCAAATGGCGACCCAATATTTTGCCGAAATCCTCTTCAGGCGTATAGTTCACCAGCTCAGGGGCTTTGACGACATCTCTAGCGACACTATATACGCTGCCGAAATCATCAATCAATCCCACTTCTTTAGCCTCCGAACCGGTATAGATACGGCCGCTGAAAACATCAGAATACTGCTGATCTTTCAAACGCTTTCCGCGTCCGAGTTTAACCGATTTAATAAATTCCTTATGGATATCGGTCAGCATTTTTTCCCAAATCTGAGTTTGTGCGGGCGTTTCAGGAGAAAACGGATCGCCCATACCCTTATTGCTGCCCGCGATTTTCAGACGACGTTTGATACCGATTTTATCCATCAGCCCCGTCGCATCAAACCCTCCGCCAATCACACCGATACTGCCGACCACGCTGGACGGGTCCGCATAAATCTTGTCAGCCGCCGCCGCAATGTAATAACAGCCCGATGCACACATATCTTCCGCCACCACATACACAGGAATGTCTTTATGCTCCGATTTCATACGGCGGATTTCATTAAACGCAATATTGGAAACCACAGGCGATCCGCCCGGACTATTGGCGCGGATGATAATCGCTTTAGCATTGGGGTTATTGTAAACCGCCTCCATACCGGTGCGCAGCATCTCAACCTGATCATCAAGTTCATTGCCGATTTCACCTTTCAAATCGATCACTGCCGTATGCTCCCCGCTGCTTTGCACTGCATCGGTATCGTCTCCAAACAGTGACGCAATAAACATGAGAAATAAAATCACACCGATAACACGCCAAATATTGCGCCAAATACGTGCGCTACGCTGCTCTTTATAAGAAGCCAGCAATACTTCGCGCAATACTTCGCGCTCCCAAAACGAGCCGGAATGAGATGAGGGATTATTCCCCTCACGAGAATAAGGTTCCTGCATGATCGGTACTTTCATTGTTCAAATTTTGACACTCGGAACCACAATTCAGGTAGCTCCAACATTTTAGAGGATGTCTCCTATCCAATAACCCCGCATTCTACCGTCCTAAAAGATAAAATTTCAATCATCAGCAAATATTTGAACAAAGTTTTCATTTTATAACGAAATTTTTGGTTTCCTCATTAGAGGGAATCCAAAGAAAACAGCGTCAAAAAATGATATGGGATATTATGTGCAGCGATAAAAGCTTGAAGGAAGATTTTATGATAACTATTTTGAGTAATCGGGCTATTCCTATCATAATGCTGTGTTGTTCGGCAGTGTGTCACAGCCAGTAGAGTTTATCTCCGGCAAAAATACCGATACCGTCGATATAAACATTAAAAGCGCAGACGCCTATTCCGGAAAACGCTTTTTTCAAAACATCCGTAGGAGTGTAGCAAGCGTAGATTGGGGCGGAAATCCAACATCTATCAAGGTCGTCTGAAAGTTTTCAGACGACCTCTTTGCCAATAGCAGTCGTCCTGTTCAATTGTTCATATGGTTTTGATACACCGCCATCACAAACCTGCCGACCACATTCTCTAGGTAAAGAATTGATTGTTTTATTCCCTAAAAGCGCAAGCAGACTATGAAAATGCAAAAAACGTCAGGAAAATGCAGAAACCAGCCCCAGATGATTTAAATAACTTACTTGTCTATTTAAAGGACTAAAATGACCAATCAAGTTAAATATAATCGCAATAAAGACCGCCAGGGATTGTTTAAAGAAGATTTTTTTAAAACCAGTTATTCTGAAAATCTACAACTGCTGCAAGAGTGGATAGAAGAAAGTAAGAGTGACTCAACTATTCCTTCAGACGCACTGCCTCAACAACTTTATCTAACAATGCTTACAGAATACACCGCAGGATTTCCGATAGAAGACATCAAGAAGCGTATGGAGCAGATAGTTTATTACTGTAAGCAATGCCTGGATATACACAGGCAATACGGGCAAAAGGAAGACATCATGTTTATTTGGGGGCCGGAGGAGTGGGCGGTAGAAGAGCAACCCAACATTATCGGACTTTGCCTATTGTTCGAACGGATGGATTGGCTGGAAACCATTAAAGACAGCCTCAATCCCTATAACGATGACGAAATGTATTACGATCCATCATTCAGGGCTTTGATAAATATGGCACTACCCACGAAATTTGATCCCAGCGCCAAATTTGCCAAAGGCGGACACAACTTCCGCAAACCCCTGCTGCAAGCCATCATGGCAGAAAGCAAGGAAGAATCCCTGAAATATCTCAACACCTACCTCTCCGGCTGGTACGAAGGCAACCGAAAAATCGGTAATCTCCTGATTGATACACATTTGAACCAAGATCCCGAATATGGGGGCTATATCGGCTACTGGAGCTTCGAATCCGCTGCCGTCGCCTATTTAAAAGACTTGGAAGACACCTCCCTGCGGCAGTATCTGTACTATCCTAAAGATATGGTGGATTGGGCACGGGAGCAGAAGCTTAAGCACGAGTAGGAGTAATACGGCAAGGGTGGATTGATATGAAGAAAATCGTTTTATTATCCTTTATTTATAGTAGTTTCGCTATGGCAGAACAAAATATTTTTCCTGTTCATGAAGTGCAAAATTTGTTGGGTTATGGGCAGCTAGAGTTTTTAAAGCCAAATAAAAAAAATATTTTTATGCGCTATACAATGAAAAATAAAGGAATAAAAACATATTCCTTACAAGATGGCTGTTATCAAAAAGATAAAGTAGATAATTGTGTATCTGAAATGGTTTATCTAGAATCTTCGCCTGATGGCAAGTATTCGATATTTATGCATATAGAAGGAGGCATGGTAGAGGATTTGGAAGAAAATTCTTCGCATTACCATGAAACTAATAATATTTTGATTTTAAATCATAAAAGCGGGTGTTTGGTTATGGCGCCTTCTAAATACTACGTTAATTGGAAAGGAAAACATACCTTAAGTGATGGGGATGGAGATAGAGATATTGATTTAAATAAATATTTTAGAGGAATACCTATATTTTATAGAAATAATAAATTGGATGCGGAAAATTATTATGGCGTAGATAATGTAAATAGTTGCCGTAAATTTCAATTGTAAAAATTACCTTCTTATTGGTGCTATCCAGCAAGCGTAGATTGAATTGAAAGTCTGTTATTGAGGTCGTCTGAAAAATTGAGGATTTTTATTTTCAGACGACCCTTCGTCAAGTGGATACAGATTCAAGAGATAAACCAATCCGTAGCGTAGGCTTCGCCCACGACCTTCTGCCCAAACATCCGAATCTAATTATTTATGTTCATTCGTGGGCAAAGCCCACGCTACGGGCGGCTGGCTCTCCCGTCTGGCGGGAAAGGTTGGCTCTACAGTTTGCACGAATTTAATTTTACCTAAAACCATAAAGCCACCCATCCTAACCTTCCCCCGCCTCGGACGGGGGAAGGAACGCAGCAAATCGTAGCGTGGGCTTCGCCCACGATCTTCCCGCCCGAACATCCGAATCAAATTATTTATGTTCATTCGTGGGTAGAACCCACGCTACGGGCGGCTGGCTCTCCCGTCTAGCAGGAGAGAGCAGCTCTACGGTTTGCACGAATTTGATTTTACCTAGAACCATAAAGCCACTCCCATCCTAACCTTCCCCCGCCGGACGGGGGAAGGGACAAGTTGCCGTTTCAGAAAATCGTAGCGTGGGCTTCGCCCGCGATCTTCCCGCCCAAACATCCGAATCCAATCATCTCTGTTCATTCGTGGGTAGAACTCACGCTACGGGCGGCTGGCTCTCCCGTCTGGCTGGAGAGAGCAGCCCTACGGTTTGCACGAATTTGATTTTACCTAAAACCATAAAGCCACCCCCATCCT
>NZ_KV838074.1:65734-70769 GCF_001838645.1 Neisseria sp. HMSC70E02
AAGATATTTGAGTCTTGAGGCATCGATAGCAAAAAGGTCGTCTGAAACCGAAGTTGGTTTGCCGTTATGCTTTTTCAGTGACAGTGCAGTGAAGGGACAGATATTGGATAGGGTATCGTTTGTCTTGGGTCAGTTGCGTGTAGCTTATATGGAAAGTTGCACTTCAAATCTGAATCCGCCGTCGTCTGAAAACGGATAGGGAGCGTATCCCCAAACTGAAAAGCTTTGATTTAAAGTTAATCCACTATACTTAATCTTTAGCCCATAAACCCGCTTGGTGGTTTATGGGCTATAAACGATCAAATCTTATAAACAAGCCATTTCGTTTGCCATTTGCTGTTCTAAGGTTTCGCGTCGGCGGATAAGCCGGTATTCGTTGCCGTCCACCAAGACTTCCGCCGCCCGGTTGCGCGTGTTGTAATTGCTTGCCATGCTGGCGCCGTATGCGCCTGCGCTGCGGATAACCAGCAAATCGCCTTCTTCGCAGGCAAGAGTGCGGTATTTGCCTAGGAAGTCGCCGGTTTCGCAAATCGGGCCGACGATGTCGGCGGTCAGCGGCGGGATATTTTTTGGTTCTACCGCTTCGATGCGGTGGTAAGCATCATATAGGGCGGGGCGCATGAGGTCGTTCATGGCGGCATCGACCATGACGAAGTTTTTCTCTTCGCCGTGTTTGACGAACTCGATGCGCGCCAGCAAAGAGCCTGCGTTGCCGACCAAGCTGCGGCCGGGTTCGAGGATGAGTTTCAGACGACGTGTGCCGATCAGTTTTTGAACCGCTTGGGCATACGCGCCCAAATCGGGGACGGTTTCGTCTTGATAAACGATGCCGACGCCGCCGCCTAAGTCCAAATGTTCTAAAACGATGCCTTCATCCGCCAACTGATCCACCAAAATCAAAATGCGCTCGCAGGCTTCGACCAGCGGGCTTAAGTCGGTCAGTTGCGAACCGATATGGCAGTCGATGCCGATGATTTTGAGGTGGCTTTGGCGGGCTGCATGGCGGTAGGCTTCGAGCGCGTCGGCGTAGGCGATGCCGAATTTGTTGGCTTTCAGGCCTGTGGAGATATAGGGATGGGTTTTGGCATCAACATCGGGGTTGACGCGCAGGGAGACGGATGCGGTTTTGCCCAAGCGTTCGGCAACCTTTTGAATGCGGTCGATTTCGGGGATGCTTTCCATATTGAAGCATTTCACGCCTGCATGAAGCGCGAACTCAATTTCTGCTTCGCTTTTGCCCACGCCTGAAAATATGGTTTTCGCCGCATCCCCGCCCGCCGCCAAAACGCGCGCCAATTCGCCGCCGGAGACGATGTCGAAACCGCTGCCCAGTGAGGCGAAGTGTTTGATGATGCTCAGATTGCCGTTGGCCTTGACGGCGTAGCAGACGAGCGGGGAAAGCGCGGCAAACGCGGTTTGGTAGTTTTCAAATGCTTCGGTCAGCGCGGATTGGCTGTACACATAAAGCGGTGTGCCGAATTCTTCGGCAAGGCGGGAATAGGGAACTTGTTCGCAATGCAGGGTCATGTTGGTGAGGCTTAATCGTTGGTTTGATTGGTAGGTTCTTTGGAAGAATGGATTTTCAGGCCGGTTTGGACCACGCCGAAACGCGCCTTGTCGCCTTCTTTGGGCAGGTAGAGGTCGCCTTTGTAACCGCAGGCTGAAAGCAGGAGGGCGGTTGCCGCAGCAAAAAATACGCCGTATTTCATCGGTAAACTTCCTTCATAAGCGCGAATGTGGCAAGATTCGGTATCTTAAACAAAAAACACACAAAAAGCCATGATGACCGAAAGCGAATTCATCCGCATGAGCGAAGAATTGTTCGAACACATCGAAGACCAAATCGACGAAAACGGCTGGGATTTCGACTGCCAGTTTGCCGGAAACGTCCTGACCATCGAAGCGGCGGACGGCACGCAAATCATCGTCAACCGCCACACGCCAAACCAAGAATTGTGGATTGCCGCAAAAAGCGGCGGCTACCATTTCGCCGAGCAAAACGGCAAATGGCTGGCAACGCGCGACAGCCGCGATTTCTACGACGTTTTGAACGAAGCACTGAGCGCGGCTTCGGGCGAAGCGATTGAGATTGCCGAATTGTAAGCCGAAAGGCAGACCATTCAGTAATACCAACGGAAAACAATCAGAAAGAAAATCGTCATGAAATATCTAACCCTTCTGTTACTTGCTGCCACATCCCCCGCTTTTGCCGGTTCATCCAGCATCTACTTAAACAACGATTACCGACAGGTTTTCGCTACCCCAAGCGGCAATATCCTATGTGGTGGCGACAGCCAAAAGCGCACTAAGACCGGCAAACCCCGAACCAACGATTTGTATTGTTTTATCGGTCTGAATGAAGCTATGCCCAAACGCTGTAACCAACAAGGTGAAGGCTTGGATTTCACGCTTAATGCCAAAGGTAAAGCCACTATGAGCTGCGCGGGTTTCGAATTTGTCCCCGTCAATGAAGGCTACGAAGAAACACGCGTACTGAAATACGGTGAAACCATTAGCGGTCAGGGTTGGAGCTGCCGCAGCGAAACATCAGGCTTAAGTTGTCAAAATAACGACGGCCATGGTTTTTCAATCAATCGTAAAGAATACCGCCTGTTTTAATTGTTCGAGCTGTTTCTGTCCTTGGTTGAAGGTCGTTTTCAGACGACCTTCTATATGGTATTAAAGTTGGCGAAGCATGAACCAAACTTACAGACTTGGACGATGAATTGCTGGACAAAATCCTATCCCGAAAACCTACATAAACCCGCACAAAAGGATAATAAAATGCCCCTGTTAGACAGTTTCAAAGTTGACCACACCCGTATGCACGCCCCCGCCGTGCGTGTGGCGAAAACCATGACCACGCCCAAAGGCGACACCATTACCGTATTCGACCTGCGCTTTTGCGTGCCCAACAAAGAAATCCTGTCCGAAAAAGGCATCCACACGCTGGAGCATTTGTTCGCAGGCTTTATGCGCGACCACTTGAACGGCAACGGCGTCGAAATTATCGACATTTCCCCGATGGGCTGCCGCACCGGTTTCTACATGAGCCTCATCGGCACGCCCGACGAGCAGCAGGTCGCCGACGCATGGCTCGCTTCGATGCAGGATGTGGTCAATGTCAAAGACCAAAGCAAAATCCCCGAGTTGAACGAATACCAATGCGGCACCTATCTGATGCACTCGCTCGCTGAAGCGCAGGAAATCGCGCAAAACGTCCTGACGCGCAAAGTGGCCGTAAACAAAAACGAGGATTTGACGCTGGATGAAAGTTTGTTGAACGCTTAAACGATATGCTTGGAAAAAGGTCGTCTGAAAACGGGAAACCGAGTTTCAGACGACCTTTTGTTTGAATAGAAAAGATGGACAAAGTATAGTGGATTAACTTTAAACCAGTACGGCGTTACCTCTCCTTACCGTACTACCTGTACTGTCTGCGGCTTTGTCGCCTTGTCCTGATTTAAAGTTAATCCACTATAACTATCGAAGCGGCAAACCGCAGACCGTTTACCGCCCTGCTTTGGTTCCGCCCGGACCGTACACGGCACCCCACGCGGCATCGAGCTGCTGCCCTGCCTGTTTCAATGTTTCCGCCTGTTGGCTTTTCACATTCATCGCCGCCTGAAGCTCGCCCTGCAAGCGGACGATGTCGGCTTGGGCTTTTTGCAGGCGGTATTGCGCGTCTTCAAGGTCGCTTTGCAGGGAGATGATTTTGCTGTCGTTGCCGGTTTGCTGTTTCAGGGCGGTGCGGTAGGCGGAACGCGCGTTCATCAGATTGTCTTCCGCGCTGTCTGCCGCTGCGTTCAGCGAAACGCCCATTAATATCAAGGCAATGAGTTTGTTGTTCATAAAACATCCTTTGATGCTGTCCCGCGATGTGTCAGAGGTCGTCTGAAAACGGAAAAACTATTTTCAGACGACCTTTTTGCTGTGGTAGGCGGTTGGTTAATATTGATAGGCGGCGAGTTTGCGCTTGATTTCGGGCAAGGCGGCGCGGGCGGCTTCTTCACCCAGCTGGATGGCGCGTCGTTTTTGGTCGAAACCGCCGATAGAACCCATCTCCAACACTTGCGGTTTGATCACGACGTTTGCCTGACCCAATTCGTGTTGGAGCAGCGGAATGCTCATGACGTTGAACGTTTGGTCGAGGTAAGAGAAAAAGCCTTGGTTGACGTTTTTCACCGGACGGGCGGAAATATCGACGGCGATAATGAAATTGGCGCCCTGTTTTTTAGCCGCGCTGACGGGAACGGGCTGCGACAGACCGCCGTCAACGTATCGGCGGCCGCCAATCGTGGTGGGCTGGAACACGTTGGGGATGGAAGCGGACGCGCGGACTGCCTGTCCGACGTTGCCTCGGTTGAAGGCGACGGCTTTGCCGCTTTCAAAATCGGTGGCGACGGCGGCGAATTTAATCGGCAATTGTTGGATGGGGCGGTTGCCGACTTTTTGGTTGATGTAGTTTTGCAGTTTTTCGCCTTTGATGAAGCCACTGCTGGACAGGGTCAGGTCAACCAAGTCGGTTTTACCCAAAATTTCGGCTTCGAGTTCGAGGCGGTCGGGCGACATGCCTGAAGCGTACAGGCTGCCGACGATGGAGCCTGCGGATGTGCCGGTCACGACTTTGACGGGAATATTGTTTTCTTTCAAGACTTTGATAATGCCGATATGGGCAAAACCTTTGGATGCGCCGCCGCCGAGCGCAAGCGCGACCACGGCTTTGGGCTTGGCGGTATTCGCGGTACGGGTATGCGGCTTGGCATCCGATTTGTCGGAGGTATGGCTCGGACAGGCAGCGAGCATGAGTACGACAGACGCTGTCAGCGTAGTGCGCAGTGTTTGAATCAGCAATGGTTTCATTTTCAGACGACCTTTATAGATGGATTTTTGGTTTGGAACATATTGTCAGCCGAATAGCGCGAAACCCGTCACGGTATGCGCTCCGTCGTGTTTTTATCGGCGCGGCTGCAGTATAGTGGATTAAATTTGAATCAGGACAAGGCGAGGCAACGCCGTACGGGTTTAAAGTTAA
>NZ_KV838074.1:70869-79142 GCF_001838645.1 Neisseria sp. HMSC70E02
ACGCCGTACGGGTTTAAAGTTAATCCACTATAAAGTGGCAGAAAACCTGTTGCCCGCTTGGTCATGAAAACAGGCGGAATCAGGTGGGCAGGCAATCTGCCATCCGCCCTGTCAGGCGGCACAAGCGGGAAGTTTAGCGCATCGTTATGCCGAAATCAAAAAAGGTCGTCTGAAACCTGATTTTCGGTTTCAGACGACCTTGAAGGTTTATCTTTTTCGACCTTTCTGCTTCGTCATTTTATCCAATTCTTTTTTCATGTCTTCGAAGGCATTCGGGTTGCCGCCAAAATCACGACCTCCGACCTCGCACACAAAAGCAGATAGTATACTAATTGGGGAAATCTCTTTCATTTCAAACCGGTTAGACTCACTTGGAATATCATGCAATAATTCCCCTTTTCCAAAAGGACTACTGTATACCTTCATTGGTTCTGGATTTGAGATATCGATCTTATTCAGACAATCAAGATAATGCTTCTCTATCACAGAAGTTCCCGCCACTTCGCTAACGGTATCATCAAAATTGGTTACCATATCATATACTAACAATTTTGGATTGTTAGGATGATGCCTGATACTTTCCATGTCTACATAAGCCTGACTCCGAGTACCGCCGGACATGGGCAAAAATCTTGGCTTATCGGCAAATTCGGCAAATGCTGAAATTGGCAAACAAATCGCCATCAAAAAAACAGCCAACTTTTTCATTTTATTTTCCTCCGATTAAATCAAGTCGCTCACGACGAATCAATTGGTTATTCGGATAACCTTGAACCGTGCAGTAGAGACTTGTTTTGCCACTTTCCTCTTCCAATACCAACATTTTTTCTACTGTATTTTTCGCAGGCATCGAATTAGGCGTTGCTTGCATATTTGGCTGCCAGCGTAAGGACTTGTGACTATTAATAATAATTTGCGGAGTAGTCGCAAAATTTTCACCCATCGGTTTCAAACCCCATTGTGGGAACTTCGCCATCACATCAGCAGCCTGCGCTTTTTCGATTTCAAACCCCCAGAAATAAAAGATAGGATTTTTACCCGCCTCATTAAATGGCATTTCCAAATTTATTGTCTCGAAACTACTGAAACGTAAGCCTTTTAATGTTATCGGCTTATTAAAAACAACCTGTCTTTTCCCATCCTCATCGGCAGCACCTAACTGAAAACGTGCAACCGTTCCTACTTTCTCAATCGGAGCATATTTGCTCAATTGCTCCTGCTCGTTTTTCAAGATATCAAACATAGATGCATCACATTTTACAAATGCGTTCAGCAACTCTTCTTCTGCGCTTCCTGCCCATGCATTTGCTGCAAATGCAAGTGCAGCCATACTCAAATATTTGATAGATCGTTTCATATTTTCTTTCCAAAATTGTCATCAACTAATATTGAATAACCCAAATTCAATTTTATTCCATCATCACATCAAAGTGAAACATAATCTAATTGCTTATTTTTCAGACGACCTTTTATTTGCCCGCCTTATCGGGCGGTTTTTAATGCTCCCACTCGACGTGTTCGTTGAGGAAACCGCCGCTCTGGTGCGCCCAGAGTTTGGCGTAGAGGCCTTGTTTTTCGAGGAGTTCGGCGTGGCTGCCTTCTTCGATGATGCGGCCTTTGTCCAAGACGATGAGCCTGTCCATCGCGGCGATGGTGGAGAGGCGGTGGGCGATGGCGATGACGGTTTTGCCGTCCATCATTTTGTCGAGGCTTTCTTGGATGGCAGCTTCGACTTCTGAGTCGAGCGCGCTGGTGGCTTCGTCGAGCAGCAGAATCGGCGCGTCTTTGAGCATGACGCGGGCGATGGCGATGCGCTGGCGCTGACCGCCGGAGAGTTTCACGCCGCGTTCGCCGACGTGGGCGTCGTAGCCGCGCCGCCCTTTGGCGTCGGAAAGGTTGGGGATGAAGTCGGCGGCTTCGGCGCGTTCGGCGGCGGAAATCATTTCGGCGTCGGTGGCATCGGGGCGGCCGTAAACGATGTTGTCGCGCACGGAACGGTGCAGCAGCGAGGTGTCTTGCGTGACCAAACCGATTTGGGCGCGCAGGCTTTCTTGGGTCACACTGTCCACGTTTTGCCCGTCAATCGAAATGGTGCCGCTTTGCGGTTCGTAGAAGCGCAAAAGCAGGTTGACGATGGTGGATTTGCCCGCGCCGCTGCGTCCGATCAGCCCGACTTTTTCGCCCGGGCGGATGGTGAGGTTGAAGCCGTTGAGCAGCGGTTTGCCGGCTTCGTAGGAGAAATCGACGTGTTCGAACTTGATTTCGCCTTGCGACACTTTCAGCGGCAGGGCGTTCGGCTTGTCGAGGATGGTTTGCGGTTTGGACAGGGTTGCCATGCCGTCGTTGACGGTGCCGATGTTTTCAAACAATCGGGCGGATTCCCACATGATGTATTGCGACAGGCCGTTGACGCGCAACGCCATGGCGGTGGCGGTGGCAACCGCGCCGACGCCGACCTGTCCGTGATACCAAAGCCAGATGCCCAGCGCGGTCGTGCCGGCGGTCAGCGAGCTGTTGACGATGAAGCTGCAAGTGTGCAGGAGCGTCGCCAAACGCATTTGGGCGTGTACCGTAACCATAAATTCTTCCATCGACTGCTTGGCATAAGCCGCTTCGCGCGCGCCGTGGGAGAAGAGTTTGACGGTGGTGATGTTGGAATAGGCGTCGGTAATGCGGCCGGTCATCAGCGAGCGCGCATCCGCCTGACGCGAAGCGGTTTTGCCGAGCTTGGGAATCAGAAAGCGCATAATCAGGGCGAAGCCAATCATCCAGCCGATAAAGGGCAGCAGCAGCCAGCCGTCGAGCGCGACCAAAATCACGCCGGAGGTGATGAAATACACCAGCACATAAACGACCATGTCGGCAACCGTCATCACCACGTCGCGCAACGCCAGCGCGGTCTGCATGACTTTGGCGGACACGCGGCCGGCAAATTCGTCCTGATAGAAACCGAGGCTCTGCCCCAGCATCAGGCGGTGGAAATTCCAGCGCAGGCGCATGGGGAACACGCCTTGCAGGGTTTGCAGGCGCACGTTGGACGCGAGGAAGGTCCAGAGGGCGAAAAACACCATCATCGCCGCCATCGCCGTCAACGCCCAGCCTTTTTCGGCAAACAGGGTGGCGGGCGTGTATTTGCCGAGCCAGTCCACGACTTTGCCCATAAATTGAAACAGCAGGGCTTCCATAATGCCGATACCGGCGGTAAACACCGCCAAAACGGCAATCCATTTGCGCAGGCCTTCGATGTTGCTCCAGATAAACCGCCACAGCCCTTTTTCAGGCGTTTTCGGGGCGGCTTCGGGGTAAGGGTCGATTCGGGATTCGAACCATGAGAATATTTTTTGAATCATTGTATTGGGTTTAATTGAGAGAGAATGGATTTCAGACGACCTCTACGGTGGGGACAGGTCGTCTGAAAACAAGTATCGGGAGTTAAAGGCATTATTTTACGGGAAAAAACGGCGGGAAGACACCGTAAAGAAGTCGGGACAGGCAAAGTGCCGTGATTGATGAGGGGTCGTCTGAAATAGCGTGCCGATAAGGAATACGGCTTTTATAGTGGATTAACTTTAAACCAGTACGGCGTTACCTCTCCTTTTCGTACTATCTGTACTGTCTGCGGCTTCGTCGCCTTGTCCTGATTTATGTTAATTCCACTATTATCCGTCCTTATATGGTCAAATCGCCGCTGAAATCCGTATCAAACCCATCGGCGTATCGGCTTATATCCATTCCAATTTTATTTTGAACGGACTGAAGCCAAAAAACAAAACCGAAAAAAATGTGCTTGTTCTCAGGCGTCACGCCGAATATGCCGTCACTTTGATGCGAAATTTGCAGGTCACTCAATATAGACAAGAAGCTGTCCAGATTTTGCCTGATGTCTTCTATCTCGCTTTTTTGAAGTTCCTCAATCAACAGGACTTCATTATCCAGACCAATAATGGTGGGCAACTTGGTCAGTTTTTCATAAATCGCTTTCACAGACATTTTTCAATACCGGTAAATCCGACGCGCGGGATACGGGCGCGGGTAAGGATAGCCGTAGCGGTGTACCGGCTCGCTGTCCTGATAGATGACGGTCGTTCCCGGCGGGGCGTTGACGGTAACGGTTTTGTTGATGGTGGTTTGGGAATGGACGGGCAGGTCGAGGACGGCGGTGCGCCCGTATGGGGTTTCGGTGTAGAAACAGCCGCCAAGTGCGGTCAGCGTGAAGGCGTAGAGCAGGGGCTTCTTCATGGGATTCCTTCATTCAAAACGAAACGGTAAGGGGTCGTCTGAAACGTGGTTTCGATCAGTTTGAAACCGTTTTGGGGTTTTCAGACGACCTTTCCGCTTACCTTAACACAGTCTTCGTCCAGCGGCCGACCCATTGTTTCTGTTTGGTGTCGATGTCGTTGCGGCTGGGCGAGTCGGTGTGTTTCGGGGCTTGGGCGAACTCGAAGACTTTGGGCAGCGGCGTGTTTTTCACGGCGGGATAGACCCACATTTCGGTCGGCAGGGCTTTTTGCACTTCGCCGCTTTGCAGCCACTGTACGAGTTTCGCCGCCAGTTCGGGCTGTTTCGCGCCTTTCAAGACTGCCGCGCCTTCGACTTGGCGGAACACGCCGCCTTTGAGGAAGAGGTTGCCAGTCGGCGGCACGCTGTATTTGCCTTTGGAGTAGTGGACTTCGGCGGCGGGGCTGGCGGCGTAGCTGACGACGAGCGGATACGCGCCGCCGTTTTGGGTGAAGTCGGTGTAATAGGCCTCACTCCAGCCTTTGGCGACTTTCACGCCGTTTTGACGCATCTGCGCCCACCATTTGAACGCGCCCTCTTCGCCCATGCCGCCGATGTTCGCCATCAGGAAGGCGAGTCCGGGCGAGGACGTGGCGGGCGACGGCGTTACCAGCAGGTTTTTATATTCGGGGCGGGTCAGGTCCTGCAAGGTTTTGGGCAGCGGCAGTTTTTTCTGTTCAAACCATTTTTTGTCGTAGTTGAGGGTAACGTAGCCGTAATTCACTGCCGCGATGACGGGCATTCCCGCTGAAACGGGCGCGGATTTGGGCTGCGCCGCCGCCAGTATGCCTGCTTCGCGCGCTTTGCCGATATTGGCGTTGTCCAAACCGTAAACCGCGTCGGCAATCGGGTTGGCCTTGCTGAGAATCAGCTTGTTGAGCATTTCGTTGCCGCTGCCCGCCTTGATGACGGAGACTTTGGCGTCGTTGGCTTTTTCAAACTGCGCGATGACGGATTGGGGCAGGCTGAAGGATTTGTGCACGGCAAGGCGCACTTCAGTCTGGGCGGATAAGTTTGCCGAAGCCAGCAAGAGGGCGAGGGCGGATAATTTCAGTTTCATTCTCTAACCTTTGTACGGGTAAAATACGAAACATCATAACAAAATCCGCACCAACACACGACATGAACCTTTCCCCCGTTTGGCTCTTTGACCTCGACAACACGCTGCACAACGCCGATGCCGGCATTTTTTACATCATCAACCGCGCCATGACCGACTACATGGCACAACGCCTCAAACTCTCTGAAGAAGCGGCATCCGACCTGCGTCAGGACTATTGGCACCGGTACGGCGCGACGCTTGCCGGCCTGCAAATCCACCATCCCGAAATCGACATCTGCGAATTTCTGCGCGAAAGCCATCCCATCGCGCAAATCTTGGCAAAATTGCAAGGCATGGAGGGAACCGAAAGCGTTTTAGGTCGTCTGAAAGGACGCAAAGCCGTTTTTTCCAACGGCCCTTCGTTTTACGTCCGCGCCGTTATCGGGGCATTGGGTTTGGCAAACCGTTTTGACGCACTCTTCGGCACGGACGACTTCGGACTGCGCTACAAGCCCGACCCGCAAGCCTACCTGACCGTCTGCCGCCTGCTCAATGCCCAACCTGGACAGTGCATCATGATCGACGACAGCGCGGACAACCTGCACCAAGCCAAAGAGCTGGGCATGAAAACCGTATGGTTCGGCAGCAAAGCCCATCCCCTGCCCTTTACCGACGCCGTTGCAAAAGATATGCAGGCGCTCGCCGAATGTGCCGAAAAACTGTCGGCACTCGTCTGAAACCTTTACAATATCGGGTTTGAACAACGGCACCAATCCGCCCGACCACAAGGACAACCATCATGCGATACACCGCCCTCATTCTCGCCGCCGCAGCCGCCCTGACCGGCTGTACTTGGGAAACCTACCAAAACGAATCCGGCCACACCTCCCTGCGCCCCAAATACGAAAAAGGCACGCGCATCTATTACGAAGACGGCACCTACTCCCGCGATATGCGTTACAACCAATACCGCCCCGAACGCCGTACCCTCAAACCGCTGCACGGCGACCAAGAAAACGTACGCGGCACAACATGGAACAAACCCCAAGGCGCCGGACACGCCGCGCCCGAAACGCAAACCGAAGAATAACCCGCCCGCAGAGGTCGTCTGAAACCGTTTTTTCCGTTTCAGACGACCTCAAACATAACCGCCATCCCGTTCGTCCCACATCTACCGTCCTTCTCAAGGAGAAAACCATGCGTTCCCTCGCCCTGATTTTCGTTACCGCCGCCATCCTGAGCGGCTGCACCACAGACCGCTACGACTTCGACAGCCGTCCCGCCGACACATCCGCGCGCACGCCCCTGAAACCGACCACACTCGACCGCTTGGAACACGGCAGCCATGCCGACTCGTACCGCTGGAACCCCAAACCCAACAAACCATAACCCCCACGTCCGCACACCGAACCCAAATAAAAAGGTCGTCTGAAACCCCAAAACCCCGTTCAGATGCCCCCAAAATACCCCCTTCATCAACATTGCATTCGAGAAAGCCCATCATGTCCGCCACACCCCTCAACATCGTCATCCTCGCCGCCGGCAAAGGCACGCGCATGTATTCCAAAATGCCCAAAGTGCTGCACCGCATCGGTGGCCTTCCCATGGTTGAGCGCGTTATCAACACCGCCGCCGCGCTCCATCCGCAAAACATCTGCGTCGTCATCGGACACGGCAAAGACCAAGTTTTGGACACCGTCAAACGCGACGTCGTCTGGGTCGAACAAACCGAACAGCTCGGCACCGGCCACGCCGTCAAAACCGCCCTGCCGCACCTTTCCGCCGAAGGCCGCACGCTGGTGCTGTACGGCGACGTTCCCCTGATTGACACCGCCACCCTCGAAACCCTACTCGAAGCCGCCGGCAGCGAAGTCGGCCTGTTGACCGACGTTCCCGCCGACCCGACAGGCTTGGGCCGCATCATCCGCGACAGCCAAGGCAGCGTAACCGCCATCGTCGAAGAAAAAGACGCCGACACCGCCCAAAAAGCCGTCCGCGAGATCAACACAGGTATCCTCGTCCTGCCCAACGCCAAACTCGAAAACTGGCTGGACACCCTCTCCAGCAACAACGCCCAAGGCGAATACTACCTGACCGACCTCATCGCCAAAGCCGTTGCCGACGGCATCAAAGTCCATCCCGTCCAAGTGCGCGCCTCCCACCTTGCCGCCGGCGTGAACAACAAACTCCAGCTCGCCGAACTCGAACGCATCTTCCAAACCGAACAGGCGCAAGCCTTGCTCAAAGCAGGCGTCACCCTGCGCGACCCCGCCCGCTTTGATTTAAGGGGTCGTCTGAAACACGGACAAGACATCGTGATTGACGTCAACGTCGTCCTCGAAGGTGACATCGAAATCGGCGACAACGTCGAAATCGGCGCAAACTGCGTCATCAAAAACGCCAAAATCGGCGCAAACAGCAAAATCGCCCCCTTCTCCCACTTCGAAGACTGCGAAATCGGACAAAACAACCAAATCGGCCCTTACGCCCGCCTGCGTCCGCAAGCCCGCCTTTCAGACGACGTACACGTCGGCAACTTCGTCGAAATCAAAAACGCCGCCATCGGCAAAGGCACCAAAGCCAACCACCTCACCTACATCGGCGACGCCGAAGTCGGCAGCAAAACCAACTTCGGCGCAGGCACGATCATTGCCAACTACGACGGCGTGAACAAACACAAAACCGTCATCGGCGACGAAGTCCGCATCGGCTCCAACTGCGTCCTAGTCGCCCCCGTCAAACTCGGCAACAAAGTCACGACAGGCGCAGGCAGCACGATTACCAAAAACGTCGAAGACAACAAACTCGCCCTCGCCCGCGCCCGCCAAACCGTCATCGAAGGCTGGGTGCGTCCTGAAAAAGGGGATAAGAAATAAAGCAGTAAACCGCCCTGCGCAACTCGTTGCAGCAACAGCAATCTGTCCCTTCCCCCGTCCGGCGGGGGAAGGTTAGG
>NZ_KV838074.1:79242-80575 GCF_001838645.1 Neisseria sp. HMSC70E02
GGTCGTCTGAAAACTTTGAGATTTGAGTTTTGGAGAAACTCGCTCCCGACTTTTTCAGACGACCTTTGATTCAATCAAAACAGACTTGAGATAACCCAAGTAGCGTGGGCTTTGCCCACGAAACCTACCATCTGACAATTCAAATCAGACAACAGCCGAATAGACATCCATTTCGGCATTTATCTCGCGGGCAAAGCCCACGCTACAGGTCATCTGAAAACCCGTTTCAAGCTTTATGCCAAACCAACCCTACGCCGACGATAACCGTCCGGCGACCGTCTTAATCAGACGAACCCGAAAACCTGAAGAAAAATAAGGAAGATGATGCAATGAAAAAACTGTTTTTGATGATATTCGGATTAATGGTTTCAAATATTTCTATTGCCAATCCGACATATGATGTGACAAACGGGGCTTTACAGAATGATCCCGCATTATGCAGCTATGGGTACAATCCCAACTGCTCTTCGGGCAATACCGCCCCTCCCCCTAAGAAAATCATCTATCACGATGTGGTCATCCCTCCAAAATTCGGGGCTTTAGCTTACAGTCAGAAAGCAGGAATTCTTGCAGGCGCTGTAAATCAAAATTCTCTAGACGCAGCAAAACAGGAAGCAGTCAAACGGTGTCAAAAAAGTAGCCGCAATACGCCGTGTAAAGTTATTGTCTGGGTCAGAAACGGCTGTCTCGCAGCAGCAGAAGGAAAGGTTAAGAACAGATTTCTTGTAACTCAAGCAGGAGGTAATCAGGGAACTGTAGAGCAGGCAGCTTTAAAAAATTGCCAAGATAGGGGAGGGGTAGACTGTAGAATTATTCAACCTGAAGTATGTGCTCTCCCGTGATTGGTATTTAAAGGAAGATGATGCAATGAAAAAACTGTTTTTGATGATATTCGGATTAATGGTTTCAAATATTTCTATTGCCAATCCGACATATGATGTGACAAACGGGGCTTTACAGAATGATCCCGCATTATGCAGCTATGGGTACAATCCCAACTGCTCTTCGGGTAATACCGCCCCACCTCCTAAAAAAATTATCTATCACGATGTTTTTGTGCCGCCTAAATTCGGGGCATTTGCTTACAGTCAAAAAGCAGGGCATCTTGCCGGTGCGGTAAACCAGAATTCCCTAGAAGCGGCAAAACGTGAAGCCATAAAACAATGCCAAAAAGGCAGTCGCAATACGCCTTGTAAAGTTATTACATGGGTGAGGAACGGTTGTATGGCAGCGGCAGAAGGGAAAACAAAAGACAGATTTGTTTTATCTGATGTGGCAGGAGCACAAGGTACTGTCGAACAGGCAGCTTTAAAAAATTGCCAAGATAGGGGAG
>NZ_KV838074.1:80675-87345 GCF_001838645.1 Neisseria sp. HMSC70E02
TTGTCCTGATTTAAATTTAATCCACTATAAGTGGGGCACAATATAAAAAACAGAGGTCGTCTGAAAACCCGAAATACGGTTTTCAGACGACCTTTTTCTTACGCCTTATTGTATTTTGCGAACCTTATTCGCCGTAATAGGCTTTGGTCAGGATTTCTTCCATGTCGGCGACCAATGCCAGACGCGGGTTGGCGGGGGTACATTGGTCTTCGAAGGACAGCATTGCCAGTTCTTTGCGGCCGTCGATGAAGGTTTTTTCGTCGAGGCCCTGCTCTTTGAACGACATTTTGATGCCGACGTTGACCGCCAGTTCGTGACAGGCGCGGGCAAAGGATTCTACGCCTTCGGCCGGGGTGGCGCACGGCAGGCCTAAGGTACGGGCGATTTCCTGATATTTCAGGTCGGCTTTGTAGTAGTTGTACTTCGGCCAGGTGGCGGTTTTCTGCGGGCGCGTGCCGTTGTAGCGGATGACGTGCGGCAGCAGGATAGCGTTGGCGCGGCCGTGCGGAACGTGGTATTTGCCGCCGATTTTGTGCGCCATCGAGTGGTTGATGCCGAGGAATGCGTTGGAGAACGCCATGCCTGCGATGGTGGAAGCGTTGTGCATGTGTTCGCGCGCTTCGGGGTCGGACGCGCCGTGTTTGTAGGAGCGTTCGAGGTATTGGAACACGAGCTTGATGGCTTGCAGGGCGAGGCCGTCGGTAAAGTCGTTGGCGAGCACGGAAACGTATGCTTCTACGGCGTGGGTCAGTACGTCCAGACCGGTGTCAGCGGTTACGCCGGCGGGGACGGTCATGGTAAACGCGGGATCGACGATGGCGATGGTCGGGGTCAGCGAGTAGTCGGCGATAGGGTATTTTTTGTCGCCGTCGCTGATGACGGTAAACGGCGTAACTTCGGAGCCGGTGCCCGATGTGGTGGGGATGCCGATGAATTTGGCTTTGCGGCCCAACTCGGGGAAGCGGAAGGCGCGTTTGCGGATGTCCATGAATTTTTGGACGAGGTCTTCAAAATCGACTTGGGGCTGTTCGTAGAAGAGCCACATGGCTTTTGCCGCGTCCATCGGCGAGCCGCCGCCCAGCGCGATGATGGTGTCGGGCTGGAAGCTGCGCATCAAATCGGTGCCTTTATAGACGGTTTGGACGCTCGGATCGGCCTCGACATCGGTGAAAAGCTGGATGGTTACTTTGTTTTTGCGTTGGTGGAGCTGGTGGGTCACTTTATCGACGAAGCCCAAATCGACCATCGAACGGTCGGTCACAATCATGACTTTTTCGCAGTCTTTCATGTCTTGCAGGTATTGGATGGAATCGCGCTCGAAATAGATTTTGGCGGGTACTTTGAACCATTGCATGTTGTTTCTCCGACGGCCTACTTTTTTGATGTTTAACAGGTTGACTGCGCTGACGTTGCCGCCGACGGAGTTTTTGCCGTAAGAGCCGCAGCCCAAGGTCAGGGACGGCAGGAAGGCGTTGTAAACGTCGCCGATGCCGCCAAAGGTGGAGGGCGAGTTCCAAATCACGCGCAGGGCTTTGACGCGGGTGCCGAAGGTTTTTGCCAATTCATGGTCGGCGGTATGGATGGCGGCGGAGTGTCCCAAGCCGTCGAAGGCGACCATTTGTTCGGCAAACTGCAAACCTTGTTCGGTGGAATCCGCTTTGAGCATCGCCAGTACAGGCGAGAGTTTTTCGCGGGTCAGCGGCTCGTTGGGGCCGACTTCGCGGCATTCGGCGATGATGATGTTGGTTTTTTCAGGGACTTTAAACCCGGCCTGTTCGGCAATCCACGCCGCCGGTTTACCCACAACGGCGGAATTGAGTTTCGCGCCGCCGCAGTTGGCGCAGTTTGCCGTTACGCCGAAGATGAAGTCTTCGAGCATGGCTTTTTCTTTTTTGTTGGCGAAGTACACGCCGTAAGATTTGAACTCTTCGACCAACTCTTTATAAATCTCTTTGTCGGCGATGACGGCTTGTTCGCTGGCGCAAATCATGCCGTTGTCGAACGCCTTGGACATCACGATGTCGTGTGCCACCTGTTGGATGTTTGCCGTTTTTTCAACATAGGCAGGCACGTTGCCCGCCCCGACGCCGAGCGCGGGTTTGCCGCAGGAATAAGCGGCTTCCACCATTGCATTGCCGCCGGTCGCCAAAATCGTCGCCACGCCCGGATGCTTCATCAGCGCGGAAGTGCCTTCCATAGACGGTTTTTCAATCCACTGGATGCAGTTTTCCGGCGCGCCGGCGGCAATCGCGGCATCGCGCACGATTTGGGCGGCGTGGGCGGAACACTGCTGGGCGGAAGGGTGGAACGAGAAAATAATCGGATTGCGGGTTTTCAGCGCAATCAGGGATTTGAAAATGGTGGTGGAAGTCGGATTGGTGGTCGGCACGATACCGCAGACGACCCCGACCGGATCGGCGATTTCGGTGATGCCGGTTACATCGTCTTCGCTGATGACGCCTACGGTTTTCAAATCACGCAGGCGGCGCACGACGTTTTCGCAGGCAAACAGGTTTTTGGTTGCCTTGTCTTCAAATACACCGCGTCCCGTTTCTTCGACCGCGTGCATGGCGAGTACACCATGTTTGTCCAGCGCGGCAATGGAGGCTTTGGCAACGATATAATCAATCTGCTCCTGATTCAGCTTGCGAAACTCGTCCAACGAGCGCAAACCCTTTTCAACCAAACTGTTGACCTCGGCGATGGCGGGGCTGACGACATTGTCGGCTGATGCGTTCATGGTGTATCTCCTTGATATAAGGTGGCAATAAAGACGATAAATTTTCACTACGATTACTATAAGTAATTTTGTTACATTTCTCTTTGACTTACATCACAAACCATGCATGCTGTTTTCAGACGACCTCTTTCAGGATTTTTCTGTTTTTAATACATTGAAATAAAATCATTTTAACGAGTTTGATAAAAGAGGCCGCCGAGTCTTCCCCTTTTGCCATATTGCTATTGTTTTGCCCGCCGCAATTCATATGAAAATGAAATTTTTTGAATTTTGTATCGAAATTACAAAACAACCTTTCAAACAAAATTTGCAGGCAAAACGGACAAGGTCGTCTGAAAACCAAATTAAAGTTTTCAGACGACCTTGTCGCATATTCACAAGAGATTGTCGGGAAAACGATAGTTTTTTTCTACAATTTCAGATATTAAACTTATAAAATACAACCATTCTCATTTGTACAATGAACGGAGAAATTGATGTTCCGACCCAATCTGACCGCTGCCGCCGTTGTGGCCGCTTTATCTTCCACTGTATTTGCCGCCGAAACGGTCGAGCTGGATACCGTCCATGTGAAGGGGCAGCGTTCGTATAACGCGATTGCCACCGAGAAAAACGGCGATTACAGCTCGTTTGCCGCCACCGTCGGCACAAAAATTCCCGCTTCTTTACGCGAAATTCCGCAATCCGTCAGCATCATCACCAACCAGCAGGTAAAAGACCGCAACGTTGATACCTTTGACCAATTGGCGCGCAAAACGCCGGGTCTGCGCGTGTTGAGTAATGACGACGGCCGCTCATCGGTTTATGCGCGCGGCTACGAATACAGCGAATACAACATCGACGGTCTGCCCGCGCAGATGCAGAGTATCAACGGCACGCTGCCCAACCTGTTTGCCTTCGACCGCGTCGAAGTGATGCGCGGCCCGAGCGGCTTGTTCGACAGCAGCGGTGAGATGGGCGGTATTGTGAATTTGGTGCGCAAACGCCCGACCAAAGAGTTCCAAGGCCATGCAGCGGCAGGGTTTGGTACGCACAAACAATATAAAACCGAAGCCGACGTTTCAGGTCCTCTGAACGCCGACGGCAGCGTTCGCGCCCGTGTGATGGCGCAAACTTCGGGCGCGTCTCCCCGTCCTGCCGAGAAAAACAACCACCACGAAACCTTCTACGCGGCGGCGGATTGGGACATCAACCCCGACACGACTTTGGGCGTAGGCTATCTCTACCAGCAACGCCACCTCGCACCGTACAACGGCCTGCCCGTCGGCAGCAGCGGTAATTTGCTGTCCCTGCCCAACCACACCTTTGTCGGCGCGGATTGGAACAAATTCAAAATGAACAGCCATGACGTGTTCGCCGATCTGAAACATTATTTTGACGACGGCGGCTACGGCAAAATCGGTATGCGCTATTCCGACCGCGATGCCGACTCCAACTACACCTTCGCCGCCAACAAACTTTCTGCCGACAATAAGGCAAACGTCGTCGGCTTAGGCACGGAAATCAAACAAAAAGCCTTCGCAGTTGACGCCAGTTACAGCCGTCCGTTTGCCTTGGGCAACACCGCAAACGAACTCGTCGTCGGCGCGGACTACAACCGCCTGCGCAGCACCAACGAACAAGGCCGTGCAGCCGTTGCGCGTAATGTTGCCTTGGGCGATTTCCACTCTGTTCCCTATGTCAACCTGATGCAGAACGCCCGTGCCGGCGCGCGTGGTTACAGCCATACCGTCGCTACTGAAAACCTTGACGAATTCGGCGTTTACGGCAAATCCGTCTTCCATCCGGTCGACAGGCTGTCGCTCATCGGCGGCTGGCGTTTGGGACACTACAAAATCGAAGCGGGCGAAGGCGACGAGTTGCACAAAGCCAGCAAAACCAAGTTCACCGGCTACGCAGGCGCAGTTTACGACTTGAACGACAACAACAGCCTCTACGCCAGCTTCTCCCAACTCTACACGCCGCAAACCAGCCTCGGCACCGACGGCAACCTGCTCAAACCGCGCGAAGGCAACCAGTTTGAAGTCGGCTACAAAGGCAGCTACATGGACGACCGCCTCAACACCCGCATCTCCCTCTACCGCCTGAAAGACAAAAACGCCGCCGCACCGCTGAACCCGAACAACCGCAACACCCGTTACGCCGCCTTGGGCAAACGCGTGATGGAAGGCGTTGAGACCGAAATCAGCGGCGCGATTACACCGAAATGGCAAATCCACGCAGGTTACAGCTATCTGCACAGCCAAATCAAAACCGCCGCCAACTCGCGCGACGACGGCATCTTCCTGCTGATGCCCAAACACAGCGCAAACCTGTGGACAACTTATGAAGTTACGCCCAAGCTGACCCTCGGCGGCGGCGTGAACGCGATGAGCAGCATCTCCTCGGCAGCAGGGCTGCGTGCAGGCGGCTACGCCACATTCGACGCCATGGCGGCATACCGCTTCACGCCTAAACTGAAGCTGCAAATCAACGCCGACAACATCTTCAACCGCCACTACTACGCCCGCGTCGGCAGCGCAAACACCTTCAACATTCCCGGCTCGGAGCGCAGCCTGATGGCAAACCTCCGCTACGACTTCTAAAAACGGGAAAAGCAAAAGGAAAACAAATCACCGCCAAAAACCAGAAGACCAACACATTACGGAAACAGACCGGACAGGCAGGGAACACCACCTGTCCGGTTTTATCATTTATAGTGGATTAACTTTAAACCAGTACGGCGTTACCTCTCCTTACCGTACTACCTGTACTGTCTGCGGCTTCGTCGCCTTGTCCTGATTTATGTTAATTCCACTATAAGTTCATGTTTGACATAGAGAAACAGCAGATATAGCCCAAAGGTCGTCTGAAACATCCGACAACCCGATAACACACACCCCACCCCACCAACACAACCGACAACCCCGCCATGACCTCACGCACCGCACACTGGCAAGCCGCCCGCCTGCTGCAAGCCGAAGAAACCCACATCCGCTCCGAGCACACCGGCCGCAGCTACCGCATCCAAACCGCCGCCGTCGGCGACCCGCCCCCGCAAGGCTATCCCGTCCTCCATATCCTCGACGGAGATGCCTTCTTTCCCGCCGCCCTCAGCATGGCGCAATCCCTGCTCATCAACCCCATGACCCGAAGCCGCGCCGCCTGCCTCATCGTCAGCATCGGCTACCCCAACGGCGAAGTCCGCGACCTGACCCAACGCGCCCTCGACTACACCCCACCCCTGCCCGAAACCGCCACCGAAGCAGACCGCCGCCAATACGGACAAGCAGACCGCTTCGCCGCCTTCCTCGACCGAGAACTCGCCCCGACCCTTGCCGCCAAATACCCCGTCAACCCCAAAGAACAAGCCCTGTTCGGACACTCCTTCGGCGCATTGTTCGGACTCTATTCCCTCTTCACCGCCCCCGACCGCTTCAAACACAACCTGCTCGCCTCCCCCTCCGTCTGGTGGCACAACCGCCGCGTCCTCGACTTCCTCCCGTCCGCCCTTCCCGCCGACACCGCCGTCCGCATCAGCGTCGGCGAACACGAAGGCCGTAGCAACCGCCCCGAACAAATCGGCAGGGAAATGGTCGCCCAAGCCAAACTGCTTGCCGGCACCCTCCAACACCTCGGCGCAGACGCACAATTTACCCTCTACCCCAACGCCAACCACGGCAACACCCCCTTCTACGCCCTCCCCGACCACATCGAATACCTCCGCCAAGCGTGGCAGAAGAAATAAACCGGCAGAAACGACAAGCCGTATTCCAAACAGAGAGGAATACGGCTTGAGTGATGACGGTTGGGGATTTTCAGACGACCTTGGATTCAATTTTTTATGCAATCAACGCAGGTTTTATTCAATTAAATTGGAAACCCAACCCGTAGCGTGGGCTGTGCCCACGAAATCTGCCACCTAATAATCTGAATCAGTTATCTTTGTCC
>NZ_KV838074.1:87445-88205 GCF_001838645.1 Neisseria sp. HMSC70E02
AGGCAGCTTTAAAAAATTGCCAAGATAGGGGAGGTGTAGACTGTAGAATTATTCAGCCTGAAGTATGTGCTCTCCCGTGATTACTGATAATCAAAAGGTCGTCTGAAAAGTTTCAGACGACCTTTATTAACCAACAGGCTAGGAATAAACCCAGTCCGTAGCGTGGGCTTCGCCCACGAAATCTACCACCTGACAATCCAAATCAGACAACAGCCGAATGGACATCCATTTCGGCATTTATCAAGCGGGTAAAGCCCACGCTACTCGTTGCAGCAACGGCAACCTGTCCCTTCCCCCGTCTAGCGGGGGAAGGCTAGGATGGGGGTGGCTTCTGAGGTTTAGGTAAAATCAAATTCGTGCGAACCGTAGAACCACCCTCTCCCCGGCCCTCTCCCGCTGGGCGGGAGAGGGAGTAGATTGCAGGTAAAAATAAGGTCGTCTGAAAACTTTGGGATTTGAGTTTTGGAGAAACTCGTTCATCCCCGTTTTCAGACGACCTTTATTCAATCAATACAGGCTTGTGATAACCCAAGTAGCGTGGGCTGCGCCCACGAAATCCGCCACCTAATAATCTGAATCAGTTATCTTTGTCCGTGTATTCACCTCATGAGCAAAGCCCACGCTACTTATTGCCGCAACGACAACTTGTCCCTTCCCCCGCCCGGCGGGGGAAGGTTAGGATGGGGGTGACTTTTGAGGTTTAGGTAAAGCAAATTCGTGCAAACCGTAGAGCCACCCTCTCCCCAACCCTCTCCCGCCG
>NZ_KV838074.1:88305-88748 GCF_001838645.1 Neisseria sp. HMSC70E02
TAAGGTCGTCTGAAAACTTTGGGATTTGAGTTTTAGAGAAACTCGTTCCCGATTTTTTCAGACGACCTCGTTTATTCAATCAATACAGGCTTGTGATAACCCAAGTAGCGTGGGCTTTGCCCACGAAATCCACCACCTGACAATTCAAATCAGACAACAGCTGAATGGGCATCCATTTCGGCATTTATCTCGTGGGCAAAGCCCACGCTACGGATTGCGACAAGGCAACCTATCCCTTCCCCCGTCTAGCGGGGGAAGGTTAGGATGGGGGTGGCTTTTTTGGGGGGGGGGAGGTCAAATCAAATTCGTGCCACCCGTAGAGTCCCTCTCCTACCAGACGGGAGAGGGGGCAGGTTGCAGATAAAAACGAGGTCGTCTGAAAACTTTGAGATTTGAGTTTCAGACGACCTTTTGCTATCGATGCCTCAAGACTCAAATATCTT
>NZ_KV838074.1:88848-91328 GCF_001838645.1 Neisseria sp. HMSC70E02
CTGAATCAGTTATCTTTGTCCGTGTATTCACCTCGTGAGCAAAGCCCACGCTACGGGAGACCGCAAAAAAGCCCTTCCTGTCGTCGGCAATCCGGATTTATTCTGTCTGAATCTTTTTTCTAAAAATCTTAGTGATTAACCATCCCAGTAAAAACCACCAAATTGCATTCAGAAAGATAAATACCCAATTGGCTAACGGACCATTTACATAATTGGAAACGAATAAGGACAAAATGGAAAAGGGAAAGGCTGAGACGAAGAGAAGAAAACCTCCCCAGCTCCCCTCTGTACTATCACCCAAAATAACCATTGATGCGATTAGATAGATTAATGCCAGCCAGATACCTAATTTATTTTTAAAGAAAGGCATATATCATTTCCTCTTGTTTTCTATAATTATAAAGCATAAATCAATCAAAACGTTCACCAAATCGGGCGCTGCGTTCCATATGGGCGGACGCTTCCGCGGCATCTCCGGTAAAGGGCTGCAATCGGTTTATGTTCAGGAAAGGCGATATCTGTCCGACGGCAGGCTGCGCATTACCCGCAAACCCCTGATTAACGGCAAATGAAAACCTCCGGCACCACTAATCGACAAGCTCGGAAGAAACCCAGTCCGTAGCGTGGGCTTTGTCCGCGAACCTGCTGTCCGACAATCCGAATCGGGCGGTTGTCTTTATCTTCATTTCGTGGCAAAGCCCACGCTACGGGTCGTCTGAAAACCTGTTTTCAATTTTCAGACGACCTTCTTGCAACGTCCACCTTGCCTGTGCTCAAACCGTCCTAACGCTCGATGCCGCCGCACAACCGTTCGACGATTTCCGCCGCGCTGCCGGGGCGGCACAGTCCTGCGTTTTGTCCTGCCCAAAATGGAGAAAAGTCGTAGCAGCCTTGTTTTTCGGCGGTGGCTTTCAATGCGCCGACGGCTGCGCCTGCCAAGGGGAACGGGAGCGCTGCGTCATTCATCGGACCGGCTTCACGTATGAAGCGGTTGTAAAGCCCGCGTGCCGCGCCGCCGCTGAACAAGTTGGTCACCACGGTATCTTCAGGACGAGCAGTTTGGATGGCGGCGCGGTGGGCGGGTTTGGTCAGGGCTTCGTCTGCGAGCAGGAAGGCAGTTCCGACCTGCACTGCAGACGCGCCCAATTCCAAAGCGGCGCGGACGGCGGCGGCATCGGAAACGCCGCCTGCGGCTATGACGGGCAGGCGCACGGCCTTGCGGACGGCGGGCAACAGGGCGAACAAGCCGCTTTGGCTGTCGGGATTGCGGTTTAAAAACCATCCCCGATGACCGCCCGCCTCCCACGCTTGGGCAATCACGACATCCGCGCCGTTTTGTTCCAGCCAAACGGCTTCTTCGACCGTCGTCGCGCTGCTCCACACTTCCGCACCCGTCGCTTTGACGCGCTGCAAGTATTCGGGCGCGGGCAAGCCGAAGTGGAAGCTGACCACAGGCGGACGGTAACGTTCCACACATGCCAACGCATCGGCATCAAACGGCTGCCGTCCGCCGCCGCTGGGAATGTCGTTTTCCGTCAGCCCGTAAGCTTCGAAATACGGACGCAACACGGCAAACCAGGCATCGTATTGCGCGCGTTCGGCAGACGGCGTGCGGTGGGCGAAAAAGTTGAGGTTGTACGGACGGTCGCCGCCTTCCTGCTTCATCCGTGCCAACGCTTTTTCCAAACCCGCAGCGTCATACATCGCCCCCGCCAACGAACCCAAAGCGCCGGTTTTGCCGACAGCCAAAGGCAGCTCTGTGTCATGTGCAAACGCCATCGGTGCTTGAATCAGCGGATAGCGCAGTGAGGATAAAATGCGGCTCATGTCTGTTTCTCCTTGTAATCTGTTTGGTCAGCCGGCTTGAAATTTCTTCAGTTTAAATACGCGGACTGACCATGTGGAACATGGCTGAATTTTGCCACAAAAAATAGTCGGACATGACTGCAAGGTCGTCTGAAAACAAATCTTAGCGTTTTGTGTCAAGCGAGTGTTTGCGAAACCGAGCATATTGGAAAACCACCCCCTCCCATGCAATCCGATATAGAAAAAGGTCGTCTGAAAACCCTGTTTCGGGTTTTCAGACGACCTCTGCTTTGCCTTCAAACAGGCTTTAGGTCAGGATTACCATTGGTAGCCGACACCTGCGGTCGCGCCGTAGTGGCCGCGCGAGTTGCCGGTAGCGGTACCTTTGATGATCCAGTTGCCGCCGTCGGAGATGCTGGAGAAGCCGACTGCGTAGCCGCTTTCACCGCGGTAAACGCCGCCTGCAACCGCCATCATGCTCTTACCGGGCAGGTAGGCTTGCGGCAGACCTGCCACCGCCATGGCTGCTGCGGTACCGGCTTTGGAGTCGCTTTCCACATTGTCGATACGTTGGTTGATTTGGTTGCCCATGTTCACCACGTAATTGCCGATGTTGGTCACGTTTTGGTTAATCGCCTGATTGGTGTAATACAACTGGCTGCCGTTGATCGCAT
>NZ_KV838075.1:0-24698 GCF_001838645.1 Neisseria sp. HMSC70E02
AGACGATTGGGTTTTCAGGCTGTACAGATGTTGAGAGGGGGCTGAATTTATATTTTTGAAGTTTGGTTTTCAGACGGCCTGTTGTCGAGTTGAGTGTGGCCGTCTGAAAAAATCAGCTTTATTGTTTTGCTGCTTTGATATTGTCAATGAATTTGTCGAATAGATAGCCGACGTCTTGCGGGCCCGGGCTGGCTTCGGGGTGGCCTTGGAAGCAGAATACAGGTTTGTCTGTCAGTTCGATGCCTTGCAAGGTATTGTCAAACAAGGATTTGTGGGTAATGCGTGCGTTGGCGGGCAAAGTGTCGGCATCGACGGCGAAACCGTGGTTTTGGCTGGTGATAACGACTTTGCCGCTGTCCAAATCTTGTACAGGGTGGTTGGCACCGTGATGGCTGAAGCGCATTTTCAGGGTTTTCGCACCGATGGCGAGGCTGATCAGCTGGTGTCCCAAACAAATGCCGAAAATCGGTTTGCCGCTTTCCATCAGTTTTTGTACGGCTTTGATGGCATAGTCGCAAGGCTCGGGGTCACCGGGGCCGTTGGACAGGAATACGCCGTCAGGATTGAGTGCCAATACTTCTTCCGCGCTGGTTTGGGCGGGAACGACGGTCAGGCGGCAGCCGCGAGAGGCGAGCATGCGCAGGATGTTGGTTTTGACGCCGAAATCGTAGGCGACGACGTGGTAAGGCTGTTCGGCAGGGGTAACGAAACCTTTACCCAATTCCCATTCGCCTTCGGTCCATTCGTAAGTTTCTGTGCAGGAAACTTCTTTTGCCAAGTCTTTGCCGACCATGCTGCCGAATGCGGCAATCAGTTCTTGTGCTTTTTCAACGGTGGCATCTGCACCGGTCAAGATTGCACCGCCTTGCGAGCCTTTTTCGCGCAATAGGGTGGTCAGGCGGCGGGTGTCGATGTCGGCGATGGCGACGGTTTTGTTGCGTACCAAATAGTCATGCAGGCTTTCGGAGGTGCGGAAGTTGCTGTGCAAGAGCGGCAGGTCGCGGATAATCAAGCCTGCGGCATAAACGCTGCGGCTTTCTTCGTCTTCGGCGTTGGTGCCGGTATTGCCGATGTGGGGGTAGGTGAGGGTAACGATTTGTTTGCAGTAGGAAGGGTCGGTCAGGATTTCCTGATAGCCGGTCATGGAAGTGTTGAACACGACTTCGCCGGAAGTCGAACCTTCGTAACCGATTGATGTGCCGTGAAATACGCTGCCGTCAGCGAGAACGAGAAGAGCCGGAGTGGTCATGATGGAATCCTGTTTGCCTGATGATGGTCGGTTTGCAGAAACGGGCAGGGGTCGTCTGAAAATTGTTTACAAAAAAGACCGCCTGAGAAAATATCGGCTAAAAAAAAACACGCCCCGCAGCCTTGATTTTGCTGCGTAACGTGCTTTTTCAGGCATAGCTGCCTATGCCGTAGAAGCAATGCATTCTACGTCAAAAAGCCACATCGTTCAAGTTGTATCCTAAGATAGTTTCTACCTTAATAATCATGCGGTCTGTTTCATTTTCACCATTTGTCCCCTGTATCAGGCAAAAAAATATTCGGAACTGCACATAAATGACATTGTAAATGTTAGAATCACATTCCGAGAAAATAAAAACAACGTCATCATCCGTCAACCGACGATTTTACGAAAAAAGAACGCATTATGAAAAACAAATCTTCACGTTGCCCCGGCTCCATCCGTCCGATGATTTACAGCATCGCCTCCGCGCTCGCCCTGATGGGGGCGGTATCGCAAGCGCAAGCGCAGTTTGCCAAAACCCCGCTTTATTTACAAAATGAGTCTCAGATTATCGAGCAGCCAAAAATTAAACATAACATTATGTTTTTTATTGATAATTCTGGAAGTATGAGTCGTAATGCAATTACTGGGGGGTACAACTTTCCAGGGCAAGAATCCCGAATGGATGTCACAAAAACAGCGTTGAATAAAGTTCTTGACAAGTATCAGGATAAGTTCAACTGGGGTTTGCAGGCTTTGGTAAATACAGAAAATAATTTTAGTAATCCTGATCCTACAAAGCATACCAAAAAGAATTATACGAATAGCGAAGAAACGTTTAATACTTCATGGGAGCAAATGAAAACTTTGGTAGACAACATGGGCGCTTCAGGTTATACGCCTGCTACCCGCAGGTATTACGAGGTGGTCGCATCTGCTGTCATGCCGAATATAAAATACCGCTGTCAAAAATCCTATGTTGTGATGATGTCTGACGGTGATGCCAACTTCTCTTGCAATCATGATAGTACAAGTTTTCATTATCGTTTCAACTATGATGGAAATAATGGGCGGAGAAATTCAAACTATCCGAAAGCATACTTGAACTACGAAGCAGATCTTTATCGGACGAAACCGTTTATCACTGCCTACAATTATTTTGGCGAGTCTCCGATGAAATATTTCGATCCTTATGAATTGGGCAATACATGTAGAGATAAGAGGGAAAATGTACACTATTCGAAATTCTGGGATACTGCCAACAGATACAGGGGAGTCGAGGGCGGTATGGCATTCTTTAGCCGTAAACTTGCTGTCAAGGACATTAAAACTGCTGCTGTAGATCGTGTGGATGCTGCAGGGGTGAGCTGGGATGGCGATCCAAATATTGACCCTAAGGGTGTGGATTACAGCAAACAAACGGTACAAACCTTCACTGTCGGTTTTGGTAACGGCATTTCTCCGGCTGGTGAGCAATACCTCATAAGGGGCGCAAGTCACGATGGCTGGTATTTCAATGCTGCAAAACCTGATGATTTATATAAAGCTTTTGAGAAAATTATCAGTCAGATTAGTGATGATAATGCAAGTATTCCTTTTGAAGGAGAGGGTGGTACTGCGCCTGCAACTTCTAGTAGTGGCATTCCTGATCTAGCGGCAACCATCAAGTTGAATACCGGCTCTTGGAGCAGTCAGATTTTATTTAATAAATTGAATAATAGTGACGGTAGACGGGAAGGTACGGTTACCCAACCCTCTTTTGGTAATCGTAAAACGTTGATCAACACGGGTTCTAATACTTACTTTATCGACGCCATTCCTGCTGATAAAGTCAACAATGCCTATTTTGGTATTGAGAATGATGACAAAGACGAATGGAAAAAGCTGCTCAATTGGACGGGCAGGGTTGGTAGAGATGACAGTGCATACAAGCCTTACCGTGAGCGTAAAGCCGGAGAGCGTGATTTAGGTGATATCCTAGATGGTTCTGTTGCAGCAGTCGGCAATCAGGAGCATGGTCGCCGCAAATATTTGGTTGCCGCAGCCAACGACGGTATGGTGCATATTTTCCAAAGTACGGATGGTAACAATCCTTATGATTTGAAAGTCAGCTACCTTCCTTCTGCGATGGAGCGTGAAAATGATGCTTCGGGCAACCCGATTACGCTTGCCAAAGTATTGAAAGACATCGCGCATGCGGATTACGGAAAATCCATTGAAAACCATAAATACGGCGTAAATGGTGGCTTTACCCTACGGCAGACTGCCGCAGCTGAACAAGGCAGTAAGTTTCAGCAACGTGTCTTTATGTTTGGTGCAATGGGACAAGGCGGACGTGGTGCATACGCTCTCAATATAGGCGGTAAAGAAGATCAAACCACCAATACCGGTCTGGATGCGGCTGCTTGGAGCGATAAAGTTCCTTTGTTTGAAACGGCCAAAGGTAAAGACAATACTTTGGGCTTTACCATCGGTACGCCACAAATCGGTCGTGTTTCCATCAAGCGTGAAACTGACGGTAGTGCCAAACTGAATGAAAACATCCGTTACGCAGGCTTCCTCGCCAGTGGCTACGCAGCTGAAGAAAAAGATGCAGCAGCCAACGAAACGGCGTTATATGTTTACGAAATGCTTGGTAAAGAAGTCGGTACAGGCGAGAAACGCGGTCAGGCTGCAGGTAAACCCGGTGATCAACTGGCGAAAATTGTCGTGAAGGATGGTGTAGGCGGGCTGTCCACGCCGACACTGCTCGATACCGATTTTGACGGGGTTGTCGATTTTGCCTTTGCAGGCGACCGAGGGGGTAATATGTACCGCTTCGACCTGCGCGGGGCAGCTCCTAGTGATTGGACTGCGGTCAAAATTTTCTCAGGTTCGTCAAGCAAGCCGATTACCTCGGCTCCTGCCGTATCGCGAAAAGGTACTAAGGAATACGTCGTGATTTTCGGTACA
Source organism: Neisseria sp. HMSC70E02 (assembly GCF_001838645.1). NCBI lineage: Bacteria > Pseudomonadati > Pseudomonadota > Betaproteobacteria > Neisseriales > Neisseriaceae > Neisseria > Neisseria sp. HMSC70E02. The sequence continues at coordinate 4,184 of NZ_KV838075.1, forward strand.
GGTAGCGAGATCTACCAAAGTGATTTGAGCAATACTGAGACACAATCGATTTACGGTATTTTCCAAAAATTGGATAAAACGCCGAAAGATCTCTTTGAGGACAAAACAAATCAGGGTGTCGTCGCGCAAAACCTGCGTGAACAAACTATTACTGAGGCAGAGCAGTCATATAACGATGGAAACAATCAGCCGCAAACCAGTAAAGCCTTATATCTGAGCAACGAAAAAATTGAAGAGGCGCATAAGGGCTGGTTCATCAATCTGCGTCCCGGTGAGCGTGTTTCACTTAAGCCGACCATGATTCTGCGTACTGCCATCGTTACAATACGCAAGTACACTTCTGATGTTGGTAAAACCATCGGCAAAGAAGAAGCGGAAAAAGACTTGTGTCTGCCTGTCAGCAACAATAAGTCAACTGTAACCAGCACGACCTTCCTCGGTATCAATGCTGATAACGGCGGTGCACTCAATAGCCGTAGCGCACGTTTTACGCCTGATATATTTAAGCGTGAATTGAGCGGTTTCGGTACGCAATACGCCAACGGTTTGACTCAAGAGGGTATTGTCAGCTTCACCTTTATCGATCCGAACAAGCGTACAGACGATCCTGTTACCGCCGATGGCGACAGCGGTGAAACCGGTACGGATAAGGAGCTTGGGTTGGGTTCTGGTACGCCCAACAACAAATGCTTCTCAGGCAAAGAGGGAGACCAGCGCAGTTTACTCCTGAATAAAGGGGAATCTCTGACAGTAAAAGGCCGTATCTGTGGTCTGCAACGTATCAGCTGGCGCGAGCTGTTTTTCTGATTGATTCGTGTAAGCGTATGAAGACCAAGAGGTCGTCTGAAAACTTGGAAACAGGTTTTCAGACGACCTTTGTTTTATAGTGGATTAACTTTAAACCAGTACGGCGTTACCTCTCCTTAGCTCAAAGAGAACGATTCTCTAAGGTGCTGAAGCACCAAGTGAATCGGTTCCGTACTATCTGTACTGTCTACGGCTTCGTCGCCTTGTCCTGATTTATGTTAATTCCACTATAACTGAATGCAATCAGCTTTGCGGTCGGTAAATCTTATCGAATACGCCGCCGTCGTTGAAAAATCGTGCTTGTGCTTTGCGCCAGCCGCCGAAGGTTTCGTCGATGCCGACCAGTTTCAAATCGGGGAAGCGTGTTTTAAATTCGGCGCGTACGGCTTCGTCGGTGGGGCGGTAGAAATGGCGTGCTGCCATTCGTTGCGCTTCTTTGCTATACAGCATTTCCAAATAGGTTTTGGCGATTTGTTCCGTGCCTTTTTCTTTTGCTACTTCGCTGACCACGGCGACGGGCGGTTCGCACAGCATGGATATTGACGGCGTGATGATTTCAAATTGGTTCGGATTTTCCTGCAAGGCAAGGTGGGCTTCGTTTTCCCATATCAGCAAAACATCGCCTAATCCGCGCCGTGTAAAGGTAATGGTCGAACCGCGCGCGCCTGCGTCCATGACCGGCACGCGGCGGTAGAGTTCGGAGACAAACTGTTCTGCCGCCGCATCCCCGCCTTTTTCTTGTGCGTATGCCCAAGCCGACAGGAAATTCCAGCGTGCGCCGCCTGAGGTTTTCGGGTTTGCCGTGATGATTTGTACGTCGCCTTTGACCAAGTCGTCCCAGTCATGAATCTGCTTGGGGTTGCCTTTGCGTACGAGGAACACGATGGTCGAAGTGTAGGGCGTGCTGTTGTGCGGCAGGGCTTTTTGCCAATCTGCCGACAAGAGTTGTCTGCCTGCTTTGCTGTGATGGAGCGCGTCGATGTCGGATGCCAGCGCAAGCGTTACGACATCGGCTTTCAAGCCGTTTTGCACGGTCAATGATTGTTTGCCCGAACCGCCGTTGGAGAGGCGGATATCTGCTTCCTGTCCGTGTGTTTTTTGCCAGTAGTGTTGGAAAAACGGGTTGTATTCGCGGTAGAACTCGCGTGTCGGGTCGTACGATACATTCAACATGACGACGCGCTCGGGTTTGCCTTTGCCCGACGTGCCTCCGGACTGCCCGCATGAGGCGAGCCACACCGTTGCGCCGATGAAGATAATGCCCAGCCATGATTTGAGTCCCATCATATTTTCCTTATCAGACAAATACTTGAGCGGGGAATATAACAAGGTGGGAATCGCGCGGGAAATATTGTTTGCTTCTTTGGATATAACGGAAATGCGTTTGCGGCGATATGTGGCTTGGTGTTTTCAGTTATGGCGTTTGAAGGGATGAATAACGGAAAGGTCGTCTGAAAACGGATTTCGGTTTTCAGACGACCCTTTGTCAATGATGAACCATGCAGACAACGCCTAGCTGTGAACGCGGTTTGTCCAAACCGAAAGCCGTCTGTTTCGGACGGACAGGATTCAGCGGTGCATAATCATGGCTTTAATCCAAGCGGGTATTTCGCGGGAGAGCTTGCGCAGGTAATTGGGCGTGGAGTCGCCGCAGGAATCGGAAGCGTAAAATTGGACGTTTTTGCCTTTTAAATGACGGTTGACGAGCCACTCGGCGCGTGCGAGATGGAAGGCGTCGCTGACGATGATGACGTTGGATACGTCTTGCAACAGCGGGGCGCTCAAGGCGATGTTTTCAAAAGTGCTTTCCGATTTGTTTTCGATGCGGATGTGTTCGGGCGGGATGCCCATGTCTATCGCCATAGATTGCATGGCTGCCGCTTCGTTGCTGCCGTCGCCGTCCGTGCCGCCGCTCATCAGCAATCCGCTGACTTTGTTTTGGCGGTAGAGGGCGACGCCTGCTTCTACTCGGGAGCGCAGGCAGGGATTGGGTTTGCCGCGCCTGTTGACGGAATTGCCCAAGATGACGGCGATGTCGGCAGGTTTGATGTTTTGGGATGCTTTTTCTGCTTGGACGGCTTGGTAATGCAGCCAAGCCACGCTGGTCGCCCAGATGAGGAGAAGCGGGAGGAGGCCCCATATTATCCATCTTTTCATAAATGATTCCTTTGGGTGTATCGGGTGTGTGCGGCGGGATATCGGTTGGATGGCGCGGCAGTGAAACATCATAGCATATGCGGATTGTCTGACCGGCGAGACGGGATGGGCGGTAGATTTCGGTTGCGGGCGGGGTGGGTATGTTGTGTTGTCATCGCGGGGAGGTCGTCTGAAACCATCTTCTGTTTTTCAGACGACCTCGTAAATGTTAAGATAAACCGTTTTTCCCTTTACGGTATGGAAGGACGCAAAAAGCGGCGGCATCGGGTTGCCTGCTGTTTTGCGTGGTTCCGCCATGTATTGACCGAAAGCCATTTATGACTGATATCCTCAATAAAATCCTTGCCACCAAGGCTCAAGAAGTGGCCGCTCAAAAAGCGGCGGTGCCGCTTGTGGAAGTCAAAGCGCGGTTGCGCGATGCCGAACCCGTGCGTGACTTTTTTGCTTCCATCCGCAATAAACACGCCCAAAACTTGCCTGCCATTATCGCGGAAATCAAAAAAGCCAGTCCCAGCAAAGGGCTGATACGGCCTGATTTTCACCCTGCGGATATTGCGCGCGCTTATGAACGCGCGGGGGCGGCTTGTTTGTCTGTGTTGACCGACGAAGTGTATTTCCAAGGTTCGCCCGAGTATTTGAAACAGGCGCGTTCGGCGGTCAGCCTGCCGGTGTTGCGCAAGGATTTCATCATCGACGACTATCAGATTTATCAGGCGCGCACATGGGGCGCTGATGCGGTTTTATTGATTGCGGCGGCTTTGGATGCCGCGCAGTTGACACATTTTGAAGCCGTTGCCCACGATTTGGGCTTGACTGTGCTGCTGGAATTGCACGACCAATCCGAATTGGAAAAATGCCGTAACATGACCACGCCGCTTTGGGGCGTGAACAACCGCAATCTGCGGACTTTTGAAGTCACGCTCCAGCAAACTTTAGACCTGCTGCCCGAGCTGTCGGGTAAAACGGTCGTCACGGAAAGCGGTATCCGAAACAAAGACGATGTGGACTTTATGCGCGGACACGGCGTGCATACGTTCTTAATCGGCGAAACCTTTATGCGGGCGGCGGATATCGAAGCCGAAGTGCGTAAGTTGTTTTAATACCGTGCCGTAAGGTGTGCAAAGCACAAAATTTTTTGCCTGCTTTTGAGGTGGTCTGCTTCGGAAGCAGGCAGTTTAGTGTTTCCCAGACCGCCACACCGACCAGATAATCCACAGGCTGTTGGCGAAAGCGATAAGGTAGCCGACGAAGCCGATAAACTTGGGGCCGGTGTCTATACTCATGACGATGGACGAACCGATAATCAGGGCGGCGGTGACGATGCCCATGGTCAGGCGGTTGGCGGCGCTGTCGATTTGATGGCTGATGCGGTCTGACTGCTTGAGGTCTAGGGTGATGCCGAATTTGCCTTTTTGCAGCATTCTGGTCAGCCTGAAGAAGTCTTGCGGCAGCGACTCCGCCATTTGCAACAGGGTGCGCAGTTGCGTTTTGGCGTTGCGGGCGATGTGGGCGGCGGAGGCTTGTTCTTTGACGGCGGCTTCGGTGATGGGTTTGGCGCGTTCGAGCAATTCGATACTGCCGTCGAGCCGTTTGACGACGCCTTCGAGGGTGATGAGGGTTTTGAAGAGCATTACGAGGTCGCCGGGCAGGGTCAGCCCGTGGCGGCGCATGATGGAAGTGATGTCGTTGATGACTTGGCTGACGCGCAGGTCGCGGATGGGCGTGTGTTCGTAGTTGAGCAGCATTTCCAAAACATCGGCGCCGAGCAGGTTTTCGTCGGGCAAATCGCCCTGCGCCCAGTCGCTGAGGACGTATTGGATGAGCAGCGCGTCGTTGTTGGTCAGGGCGTTGATAAGGTTGAGGATTTCGCGGCGGCGTGTGTTGCCGAGGTGTCCGACCAGCCCGAAGTCGATGAAGGTGATGCCGCCGTTGTCGTTGATGAAGATGTTGCCCGGATGGGGGTCGGCATGGAAAAAGCCTTGCCGCAGCATCATGGTGAAGAGGGTGTCGGTAATCCGTCCGGCAAGCCCGTTGCGCAAGGTGTGGGGCATGGTTTCGAGGTCGGCGTCTTTCAGGAGCGTGCCGCCGATGTAGTCTTGTACGAGGATGTGCCGGTTGGAAATGTCGGGATAGACGGCGGGGATGCGGACCAAGGGGTCGTCTGAAAAGGTCTGACCGAAGCGCTGCATATAACGCAGCTCCACCGATAAATCGGTTTCTTTCGCCAGACTCTTGGCAAAATAGGCGACCATCAATACCGGCTGGTAACGGCGCACTTCGGGGATTTCGGATTCCATCAGTCTGGCGAGGTGGTTCAAAATCCGCAGATCCGCCTGAATGACCGGCTCGATGTCGGGGCGTTTGACTTTGACGGCGACGGCGGTTCCGTCTAAAAGTTCGGCACGGTGTACCTGCGCCACCGACGCGCTGCCTGCGGGTTTCGGGTCTATACTGCGGAACACTTCGGAAACGGGTTTGCCTAAATAGGCTTCGACCAAAGTATAGATTTCAGACGACGGTATCGGCGCGACGTTGCTTTGCAGTTGTTCGAACTCTTCAATCCACTCCGCCCCGAAAATATCGACCCGCGTGGACAATACCTGACCGAGTTTGACGAAGGTCGGCCCCAGCTCCTCAAACGCTTTGCGGAAGCGTCGCGGCGTACTCATATAACGGCTGTCGGGATGCACTTCGTCCCCGCCCGCCGCGCCCAAACGGATGCGCTGCACAAAGCCGCCCAAGCCGTATTTCGTCAGTACGGTAATAATTTCGCGCATTCTGGAAAAGTCGCGCATAGCGAGCAGAGTAGGTATCATCATCGGTCGGGTATCTTCGCAAAATTTTTTATAAACAACGCTTTAACGCAATATAACAGACGCTTTTTTGCCAAACATCCTGTTTTTTATATACAATCGCCTGAATATCCCAGATACAGAATAACATAATAGCAGGCGGCAGACAGGTCGTCTGAAAATGGAATCAGTCAAACATGAAAGCCTTATCCAGGCTGGCGGCACTATTGGCTTCGGTCTATGTGCTGTCCGGCATTCATTTTGCAAACGCCGACGATCTCGATTCGTTCGTCAGAAACAGACAGCAGGTTTTAAACCAATTTGAAGATGCAAGACAACCTGCTTCCCCGGCACTCCTCCAACCCGGACGCGCAATCACTGCCGCGATCGCTCCCCGCCAACCCGTAAGCTCTGTACAGTCATCAGACAATGCAGACGAACTCATCAGCAGCGCGATGGGGCTTTTGGGCGTAGCCTACCGCTACGGCGGTACCTCCGCGTCCACAGGTTTCGATTGCAGCGGTTTCATGCAGCACATCTTCAAACGCTCGATGGGCGTAAACCTCCCGCGCACCTCCGCCGCACAGGCAAAAATGGGTGTCGGCGTATCGCGTAGCGAATTGCAGCCGGGCGACATGGTGTTCTTCCGCACGATGGGTCGCGGCAGAATCTCCCACGTCGGCCTCTACATCGGCAACAACCGTTTCATCCACGCGCCGCGTACCGGCAAACGTATTGAAGTCACCAGCCTCAGCAACAAATACTGGAATGCCAAATACGCCTTCGCCCGCCGCGTGAAGAAAAACGATCCGTCCCGTTTCCTCAATTAAGTCTAGGAAAGTACCAACGTGAGTATGCCTGAAATGCCCAAATGGTATGACGACGACGGGCAAATCGTATCCTGCACTGAAAAAGTGAAAGTCATGACCGAGAACATGACCGAGCTTTATCAGGCGGCGCAAGACGCATTCGAAGACGCACTCCTGATGGGATGCAGCGAGAAGCAGTTGCGCGAATACCTGCGAGCCTTGATTGAAGGTGTGGAAAATCCTTACCGGAAATCCTAGGCGGAAAATCCCTATCCGACGGCGTGGCTTTTGACCATGCCGTTTTTTATGGACGGCAACCCGACAAGGTCGTCTGAAAGCCGGCAAGATGCTTTCAGACGACCTTGTTGGGTTTCAGCATTGATTGATTCAGATAAGCGCGAAAACGGCAAATCGATGTTGCATTCGGGCTGAGCCACACTTTTCAGACGACCCCAAGGGCGTTATGATTCAATTATTAACAAAGATTCATAAACCGCCCGTCTGCAAAGCGGCAAACCATAGAGGAAACCCGACCCATGCACACCATCCGCGCCTTGCTCGTCCTGCTCGGCTGCCTCGCGCTCGGCGAAACCGCCGCCTACCTTACGGGCATCAAATTGCCCGGCAGTATCATCGGCATGGGCATTCTGTTTGCCATGCTTCAGGCGAGGTGGGTGAAAGCCGAGTGGTTGCAGCAGCTCACCGACGCGCTGATGGCAAACCTGACGCTTTTCCTCGTGCCGCCCTGCGTCGCGGTCATCAGCTATTTGGATTTGATTGCCGACAGTTGGCTGTCGATACTCGTTTCCGCCGCCGCCAGTACCGTGTGCGTCCTGTTGGTAACGGGCAAGGTGCACCAATGGATACGGGAGAAAATCTGATGGACGGCATCCTTTCCCTGTGGCAGCAGCCCAGTGTCCTGCTTTTCCTGACGCTGGCGGTTTACGCGCTGGCACTCATCCTCCGCGCGCGGACGGGCTACCTGCTGCTCAACCCTGTCTTAATCAGCACCGTTACCCTGATTGCCTACCTCAAAATCCTTGACATCGATTACGCCGTGTACCACGATGCCGCGCAGTTTATCGACTTCTGGCTCAAGCCCGCCGTCGTCGCGCTTGCTGTCCCGCTTTATCAAAACCGTCAAAAAATCTTCAGCCAGTGGCTGCCCGTCATCGTCTCGCAGCTCGCCGGCAGCGTTACCGGCATCATCACAGGCATGTATTTCGCCAAATGGCTGGGCGCGGAACGTGAAGTCGTCCTCTCGCTCGCCGCCAAATCCGTAACCAACCCCATTGCCATTGAAATCACCCGCACCATAGGCGGCATCCCCGCCATCACCGCCGCCACCGTCATCGTCGCCGGACTGGTCGGGCAGATAGCCGGTTATACCGTGCTTAAAAACACCGTCGGCATGCCCTCGTCGGTAGGCATGTCGCTCGGCACCGCCTCACACGCCATGGGCATCGCCGCCTCACTCGAACGCAGCCGGCGCATGGCAGCATACGCAGGGCTGGGGCTGACCCTCAACGGCGTACTGACCGCCGCCATCGCCCCGATTATCATCCCCGTATTAGGATTCTGAACACTTTTCAGACGACCCCGATGAACCAAAAAGGCCGTCTGAAACCCAAACCCATAGCAACCCCAAACAAAGGAGCAGCAAAATGGCAGTCAACCTCACAGAAAAAACCGCAGACCAACTGCTGAACATCGACGGCATCCAACTCTTCACCGCCCGCGCAGGCATCAAACAAACTGACCGCGCCGACCTCACCCTGATGGTACTTTCCGGCGGCAACACCGTCGGTGCCGTCTTCACCACCAACCGCTTCTGCGCCGCCCCCGTCCACATCGCCAAATCACACCTCTTCGACGAAGACGGCGTACGTGCCATCATCATCAACACTGGCAACGCCAACGCCGGTACAGGCGCGCAAGGCAGAATCGACGCCATCGAAACCTGCGCCGCCACCGCCGAACAAACCGGCTGCAAACCCTCACAAGTCCTTCCCTTCTCCACAGGCGTCATCCTCGAGCCCCTGCCCGTCGGCAAAATCGTCGCCGCCCTGCCAAAAATGCAGCCCGCCGACTGGGCAGATGCCGCACGCGCCATCATGACCACCGACACCGTGCCCAAATCCGCCTCGCGCGAAGGCAGCGTCGGCGAAAAACACACCGTCCGCGCCACCGGCATCGCCAAAGGCTCCGGCATGATTCATCCCAACATGGCGACCATGCTCTCCTTTATCGCCACCGATGCCAAAGTTTCCCAACCCGTCCTCCAGCTGATGACCCAAGAAATCGCCGACGAAACCTTCAACACCATCACCGTTGACGGCGACACCAGCACCAACGACAGCTTCGTCATCATCGCCACCGGCAAAAACAGCCAAAGCGAAATCGACAACATCGCCGACCCGCGCTACAAACAGCTCAAAGACCTGCTCGGCAGCCTCGCCCTCGAACTCGCCCAAGCCATCGTCCGCGACGGCGAAGGCGCGACCAAATTCATCACCGTCCGCGTCGAAAACGCCAAAACCCGCGACGAAGCCCGCCAAGTCGCCTACGCCGTCGCCCACTCGCCCCTCGTTAAAACCGCCTTCTTCGCCTCCGACCCCAACCTCGGCAGACTGCTCGCCGCCATCGGTTACGCAGGCATCGCCGATTTGGATGCCGACGCCCTCGAAATGTATCTCGACGACGTATTGGTTGCCGAAAACGGCGGCCGCGCCGCAAGCTACACCGAAGAACAAGGGCAGGCAGTGATGGCGAAAGACGAAATCACCGTCCGCATCAAACTCCACCGCGGACAAGCCTCCGCCACCGTCTATACCTGCGACCTGTCGCACGACTACGTCTCCATCAACGCAGACTACCGCTCGTAAGGACAGATTGTAAGTTTTGGGTTTTCAGACGACGTCTGAGGTCGTCTGAAAGTTTGAAACAATGGTTTGAGAACGGCAAAAAAACGCGTGCGAGCATACCACATACACCCTACATGTCGGTTTTAAAGTTTGTGCCGCCCACAGGTAGGGTGCGTGGCGTAGCCATGCACGCAGTTAGTAGAGATTCAGGCTACTGCTTGCTAGTGCGTCGGAAATCCAATCCACAGGCAAAACCCGCTCCACATCAATGGAAACACGATCGAAAAGAACGATATTTCCAGCAGTGTTCAATTGGTAGCGTGGGCTATGCCCGCGAAAATATGAAAGGTCGTCTGAAACCTGTATGCAGGCTTTCAGACGACCTTTGTTTTCCAAAAAACAACCCGTGGGCAAAGCCCACGCTACGGTTGGCTCAACACATCCCCCATCTTTAAAACTCCTCCGCTGAAAATACAAAAAGGTCTCAACGTATTATTGCAAAATCCCCAGGTTTTCAGACGACGTTTGAGGTCGTCTGAAAGTTTGAAACAATGGTTTGAGACGGCAAAAAACGCGTGCGTGCGTAACGCACACACCCTACACGTCGGTTTTAAAGTTTGTGCCGCCCGCAGGTAGGGTGTGTGGCGTAGCCACGCACGCGGTTAGTGAGGATTCAGGCTACGGCTTGCTCTCAGTTCGGCAGGTTGGGCGCTTTGGCGGGGTTGCGCAGCGGCAGAATTAGCGGTAGCCGCGTGTGTTCAGATGACGGGCGACCATACGATTTTTTTGTAAAGTCCGCGACCAATGAATTCGATCATATTTTGATCACGCAAAATTTGCAACTGTTGGCGGATTTTGTCTTTGATATGGTTGTTTTGGGGAAATTGGATAGATAGTTTGTTTTCAAATTCATACATTTGCGACAATGTGAATTCTTTGGGGAGTTGGTCGATACATTTCATAATAGCTAAAAGCCAGCCTTTGCGCTCCGCATTTTGGTTGCGTAGAAATAGATTGGATTGCCATTTTTTCAGAACGATTTCGGGTTCGATAATGCGGGAATTGTCTATTAAGAATATTTTGCCGCTTTCAGGTAAAGGTACAAGATTAATGGAGCACATGATGTGGTGTGGTCGGTTTTTAATACCTTTATTTCTGGGAATAATCATGTCCGGTGTTATGAAATGTTTAGGTACAAGCACCAATTGCTGTATGGAGTAATCTGCTTTCTTATATGCAAGAAAGAAAAAGTTGGGGTTGGTATCTGACTGGATGCGCTCCAACATGGTGTGATATGCACCGTCAGGCACACTGTTACCTATAGTTTTTTGATTTTTACTCTTTAATTCATATTGCTCGTGACAGTTTGGACAAAAGAGGTCTGCAACAGGTTTGTTATTGGTAAATCTCTGCATCGGCTTGCTTCCGCAACAGGGGCAGTAGCCGTTTTTTTCTAGCCAAGCCTCGCTCATTACACGGATTTTGTGGGTTGCTTTATTTTGTTGCTTTCCCAATTCGGTATCGAAAAATAAATTCATGTTTTGGATTTTGAGATTTAAGTTATTTGAGGTCTGTAATGCAGACAACCCAATCTACCTTAAAAAGGTCGTCTGAAAACTTGGAAATCAAGTTTTCAGACGACCTTTCTTAATTACAGCAGTCAATGCCGAATCGGCTTTACACCACGATGTTCACCAGTCTGCCCGGTACGACGATGATTTTCTTGGCGGGCTTGCCTTCCATGAATTTCACTGCGCCTTCGGTGGCGAGTGCGGCGGCTTCGAGGTCGGCTTTGGAGGCGTCGGCGGCGACGGTGATTTTGCCGCGCAGTTTGCCGTTGACTTGAACCATGACTTCGATTTCGGATTTGACCAAGGCGGCTTCATCGACGGTCGGCCAGCCTGCTTCCCACAGTTTCGCGCTGTTCAATTCGCTCCACAGGGTTTCGCAGATGTGCGGTACGATGGGCCACAACAGGCGTACGGCGGTTTCCAATACTTCTTGGGCGACGGCGCGGCCTTGTTCGCTGCCGGTGTCGGTTTTGTCGTATTGGTTGAGCAGTTCCATCACGGCGGCGATGGCGGTGTTGAACTGCTGGCGGCGGCCGTAGTCGTCGCTGACTTTGGCAATAGTCGCGTGCAGTTTGTGGCGCAGGTCTTTGAGTTCTTTAGACAAACCGTCTTGGTTGCCTGCAAACGCTTTGACCGCGCCGCCTTGTTTCAGGTATTCGTAAACGGTGCGCCACAGACGACGCAGGAAGCGGTGCGCACCTTCGACGCCGCTGTCGCTCCATTCGAGGGACTGTTCGGGCGGTGCGGCGAACATCATGAACAGGCGGGCGGTGTCCGCGCCGTAGGCGTTAATCAGTTCTTGCGGATCGACGCCGTTGTTTTTAGATTTGGACATTTTTTCCGTGCCGCTGATGACGACGGGCAGTCCGTCGGCTTTGAGGACGGCGGAAACGGGGCGGCCTTTGTCGTCGAAAGTCAATTCGACATCGGCAGGGTTGATCCAGTCTTTACTGCCGTTGGCGTTTTCGCGGTAGTAGGTTTCACAGACGACCATGCCTTGCGTGAGCAGGCGTTCAAACGGTTCGTCCACGCTGACCAAGCCTTCGTCGCGCATCAGTTTGGTGAAGAAACGCGCGTACAAGAGGTGCAAAATCGCGTGTTCGATGCCGCCGATGTATTGGTCGACCGCGCCCCAGTATTTCGCGGCTTCAGTCGATACCATGCCTTCTGCGAACTTGGGCGACATGTAGCGGAAGAAATACCAGCTCGATTCCATGAAGGTGTCCATGGTGTCGGTTTCGCGTTTTGCCGCACCGCCACAGCATGGGCAGGTGGTTTCGTAAAACTCGGGCATTTTTGCTAGCGGCGAACCCATGCCGTCGGGTACGACGTTTTCAGGCAGGACGACGGGCAGTTGGTCGGCAGGGACGGGGACGTCGCCGCATTTTTCGCAATGGACGATGGGAATCGGGCAGCCCCAGTAGCGTTGGCGCGAAATACCCCAGTCGCGCAGGCGGTATTGGGTTTTCGGTTCGCCTGCGTTTTGGCTTTGCAGCTTGGCGGTGATGACGTCGAAGGCCGTCTGAAAATTCATGCCGTCCAAGTCGCCGCTGTTGACCAATACGCCGTTTTCTTTGTCGCCGTACCATTCTTGCCATTGGTTTGCGTCGAATGCGTTGTCGCCGACGGCAATGACTTGTTTTTTCGGCAGATTGTATTTGGTGGCAAACTCGAAATCGCGTTCGTCGTGCGCCGGAACAGCCATCACTGCGCCGTCGCCGTAACCCCACAATACATAGTTGGCAATCCACACTTCCAGCTTGTCGCCGTTGAGCGGGTTGACGACGTAGCGGCCGGTCGGCACGCCCTTTTTCTCCATCGTCGCCATATCGGCTTCGGCAACTGAGCCGGCTTTGCATTCGGCGATAAATGCCTGCAATTCGGGTTTGTCGGCGGCTGCAGCGGTTGCCAGCGGATGCTCGGCGGCAACGGCAACATAAGTCGCGCCCATCAGCGTGTCGGGACGGGTGGTATAAACTTGCAGGAAGTTCGCGTAATCGCCTTCCAAGCCTTGTTTGCTGTCGTCTGAAACGGCGAAGCGCACGGTCATACCGCGTGATTTGCCGATCCAGTTGCGCTGCATGGTTTTGACTTGTTCCGGCCAGTGTTCCAGCTTGTCCAAGTCGTTGAGCAGCTCTTCGGCGTAATCCGTGATTTTGAAGTAATACATCGGGATTTCGCGTTTTTCGATCAACGCGCCCGAACGCCAGCCGCGCCCGTCGATGACTTGCTCGTTGGCAAGGACGGTTTGGTCGACGGGGTCCCAGTTTACCGTGCCGTTTTTGCGGTACACGATGCCTTTTTCAAACAGCTTGGTAAACAGCCATTGTTCCCAGCGGTAGTATTCGGGTTTGCAGGTGGCGACTTCGCGCTCCCAGTCAATCGCAAAACCCAGGCTTTTGAGCTGGGTTTTCATGTATTCGATGTTGTCGTAAGTCCAAGCGGCGGGGGCGACGTTGTTTTTCATCGCTGCGTTTTCCGCCGGCATGCCGAACGCGTCCCAACCCATAGGCTGCATGACGTTGAAGCCGTTTAAGCGTTTGAAGCGGCTCAATACGTCGCCGATGGTGTAGTTGCGCACATGCCCCATATGCAGCTTGCCGCTGGGGTAGGGGAACATGGAGAGGCAGTAGTATTTGGGTTTGGAAGCGTCTTCGGAGACGTTGAAAATACGGGCGTCGTCCCATTTTTTCTGCGCCGCAGGCTCGATGGCGGCGGGCTGGTAATGTTCTTGCATGGTCATTCTGTTTTTCGCTTGAAAATGTGAGGGCGGGCTGACGATTCGATAACGGCGGTATTTTGTTCCATAAATTGCCACCTTCTGCGTTAAAAATACGCGCAAGATGTCCAATCTTGCTGCGTTTTTTGCCTTGAATCCGGCATTTCTGTGCCAAAATCCGGCCCGTTTCGAATCGCCCGTCCGCCCTGAGAAAAATAAAAGAGGGATTATAGCAGGTTGTCGTTAGGTCGGTTTGACAAAGGTCGTCTGAAAACAGAACGGTATTTTTCAGACGACCTCGTATTCAGACTCTTGAGTTTTCCCCACCCCACCCATATATCCGGTCTAGTTTTTACACATATCAACAACCATTACTATCATGAGCAACCAAGATTTTTATGCAACACTCGGCGTGGCGCGCGGTGCGAGCGACGACGAAATCAAAAAAGCCTACCGCAAGCTGGCGATGAAATACCACCCCGACCGCAATCCCGGCGACAAAGAGGCGGAAGAAAAATTTAAAGAAGTTCAAAAAGCCTACGACACCTTGTCCGACAAAGAAAAACGCGCCATGTATGACCAATACGGCCATGCCGCGTTTGAGCAAGGCATGGGCGGCGGCGCAGGAGGATTCGGCGGTTTTGGCGGATTCGGCGGCGCGCAGGGCTTCGACTTTTCCGACATTTTCAGCCAAATGTTCGGCGGAGGCGGGGGCGGCGGCCGTCAGCCAAACTATCAAGGCGCGGATTTGCAGGTCGGCGTGGAAATCACGTTGGAAGATGCCGCCAAAGGCATCAAAAAACGCATCAACATCCCGACCTACGAAGAATGTGATGTCTGCCACGGCAGCGGCGCAAAACCCGGTACGTCCGCATCGACTTGTTCGACCTGTCACGGTTCCGGTACGGTACACGTCCGCCAAGCCATTTTCCAAATGCAGCAGACCTGTCCGACCTGCCACGGCACAGGCAAGGAAATCAAAGATCCGTGCGTCAAATGCCGTGGCGAAGGCCGCACCAAAACCAGCAAAACCGTTGAAGTCAACATTCCCGCCGGCATCGACGACGGTCAACGCATCCGCTTGAGCGGCGAAGGCGAACCGGGTACGCACGGCGCGCCCGCAGGCGATTTGTACGTCAACGTCCGCGTCAAAGAACACAAAATCTTCGAGCGCAACGGCTTGGATTTGCATTGCGAGCTGCCCATCAGTTTCGCCGTCGCAGCCTTGGGCGGCGAAGTCGAAGTTCCGACTTTGGACGGCAAAGTCAAACTGAACATCCCGAAAGAAACGCAAACCGGCCGCCGTATGCGCGTCAAAGGCAAAGGCATCAAATCCCTGCGCTCCAGTGCGACGGGTGATTTGTACTGCCACGTTGTGGTGGAAACGCCGGTCAACTTGACCGACCGCCAGAAAGAGTTGCTGGAAGAGTTCGAAAAAATCTCCACCGGCCTCGACCGCAGCCAAACCCCGCGCAAAAAATCGTTCTGGGACAAAGTCGGCGAACTGTTTGACTGATTCGGGTTTGAAAACAGTAAAAGGTCGTCTGAAAGCTGATATCGTCGGCTTTCAGACGACCTTTTCATCTGTCTGCAAGGCTTTCCCGCTATAATTCCCGCTTTCGCTATTTTCAGACGACCTCTCTTCTATGAAATCCTACCCCGATTCCTATCTCCATTTCGAAAACCTCGACGCCCCCGAAACGCAAAACTTCGCCGCTGAAGCGCATGCCGAAACGCGTGCGCGCTTTTTGGACAACGATAAAGCGCGCGCGCTGTCGGACGGGATTTTGGCGCAGATGCAGGACACGCGGCAGATTCCGTTTTGTCAGGAACACCGCGCGCGGATGTACCATTTCCATCAGGATGCGGAATATCCGAAGGGCGTGTACCGCGTGTGTACGGCGGCGACTTACCGTTCGGGCTATCCGGAGTGGAAAATCCTGTTTTCGGTGGCGGATTTCGACGAGTTGCTCGGCGACGATGTGTATCTGGGCGGGGTGTCGCACTTGGTGGAGCAGCCCAACCGCGCGCTGTTGACTTTGAGCAAGTCGGGCGGCGATACGGCTTATACGCTGGAAGTGGATTTGGAAGCGGGCGGGCTGGTCGAGGGCGGTTTTCATTTTCCGGCGGGGAAAAACCATGTGTCGTGGCGCGATGAAAACAGCGTGTGGGTGTGTCCGGCTTGGGACGAGCGGCAGTTGACCGAATCGGGCTATCCGCGCGAGGTGTGGCTGGTGGAGCGAGGCAAGAGTTTCGAGGAAAGCCTGCCGGTGTACCAAATCGGCGAAGACGGGATGATGGTGAACGCGTGGCGTTACCTCGATCCGCAGGGTTCGCCGATTGATTTGATTGAAGCGTCGGACGGTTTTTACACCAAGACGTATTTGCAGGTGTCGTCTGAAGGCGAGGCGAAACCGTTGAACCTGCCCGCCGATTGCGACGTGGTCGGCTATCTGGCGGGGCATCTTCTGCTGACGCTGCGCAAGGACTGGAACCGCGCGAACCAAAGCTATCCGAGCGGCGCGCTGGTGGCGGTGAAGCTGAATCGGGGCGAACTCGGGGCGGCGCAGCTTTTGTTTGCGCCCGATGAAACGCAGGCATTGGAAAGCGTGGAAACGACCAAGCGTTTTGTGGTGGCGAGCCTGCTGGAAAACGTACAGGGTCGTCTGAAAGCGTGGCGGTTTGCCGACGGGAAATGGCAGGAAGCCGAACTGCCGCGCCTGCCGTCGGGCGCGCTGGAAATGACCGACCAGCCTTGGGGCGGCGACGTGGTTTACCTTGCCGCCAGCGATTTCACCACGCCGCTGACGCTGTTTGCGCTGGATTTGAACGTGATGGAACTGACCGTCATGCGCCGCCAGCCGCAGCAGTTTGTTTCAGACGGCATCGAAGTGCGGCAGTTTTGGGCGGTTTCGCCCGACGGCGAGCGCATCCCTTATTTCCACGTCGGCAAAAACGCCGCGCCCGACACGCCGACGCTGGTCTATGCCTACGGCGGTTTCGGCGTGCCCGAGCTGCCGCATTATCTGGGCAGTATCGGCAAATACTGGCTGGAAGAGGGCAACGCCTTCGTGTTGGCGAACATACGCGGCGGCGGCGAATTCGGCCCGCGCTGGCATCAGGCGGCGCAGGGAATCAGCAAACACAAAAGCGTCGATGATTTGCTTGCCGTCGTGCGCGATTTGTCCGAACGCGGCATGAGTTCGCCCAAACACATCGGTTTGCAGGGCGGCAGCAACGGCGGCCTGATTACCGCCGCCGCCTTCGTGCGCGAGCCGCAAAGCATAGGCGCGCTGGTGTGCGAAGTGCCGCTGACCGACATGATCCGCTATCCGCTGCTCTCCGCCGGCGCAAGCTGGACGGACGAATACGGCAACCCGCAAAAATACGAAGTCTGCAAACGCTGGCTGGGCGAATTGTCGCCGTATCACAATCTTTCAGACGACGTGCCATATCCGCCCGCACTCATCACCACCAGCCTCAGCGACGACCGCGTCCATCCCGCCCACGCGCTCAAGTTCTACGCCAAACTGCGCGAAACCTCCGCGCAATCGTGGCTCTACGCTCCGGACGGCGGCGGTCATACCGGCAACGGCACGCAACGCGAATCCGCCGACGAACTCGCCTGCGTGTTGCTGTTTTTGAAAGAGTTTTTGGGGTAAGGGCGGGTAGCGACACTGCTGCCGCGAATGAAAAAAGGTCGTCTGAAACTGCTTTTTCAGACGACCTTTTTTAATGGTTGTTTCAAATCAAAATATCTATGCCTCCGGCCCCATCAGCACTTCTTCACATCCGAAGGCAAAAATCCGTAATGCCGCCTGAACGCTTCGTTGAACCGTCCCGCGTGGCGGTAGCCGCAAAAGTGCATCGCGGCTTGGACGGTGCTGCCCGATTCGATGAGGGCGAGCGCGTGTTCCAGCCGCAGGCGGCGCAGGCGTCCGGCGACGGTTTCGCCGGTTTGCGCTTTGAAATAGCGTTTCAGGTAGCATTCGTTCAGTCCGACGCGGCGGGCGATTTCGGCGATGGTCAGCGGGCGGGCGAACTCGCTGTTCAAAATATCGGCGGCTTCATCTATGCGCCGGCGGCGGTAGCCGTTGTCGTGGCGGTGGAAGGTGAAGCGCAACAGGCGGGCGGAGAGTTCCAGAGCGGCGGCTTCGTCGGCGAGCAGGCCGAAGCCGTCCGATTCGAACGGGCGTTGCAGCAGGGGGCAGGCCGCCGCCGTCAGTGCCGCCGCGTTTTGCGCCAGCCGTTGCAGGGCGAATCGGCCTATCGTTTGCGGCGAAAACAGGCGTTCGTCCAGCAAGCCTTCGTCGTGCCAGCGTCGCAGTTTTTCCAGCGAAAAATCCAAATGCAGCGCGCACATGCCGCCGTTGTCGGGCAGCAGGGTTTCGGATACGTCCGCCAACTCGCCGCGCACCAGCCAGATTTCGCCGGTAGACGGGCGGTATTCCCTGCCGCCCATTTGTAACCGGTTCTGCCCCGACACCATGACGAACAGGGCGCAGTTGTGGCTGAAATTGTGGATTTCGGTGGGAAACGCACCCGTTCCGCCGCCGCGCATCCGCGACAGGGTAATGCCTGAGTCGAAGCGGTTGATGCACATTTCCAGATGTAAACCGGGCTGTTTTGCCTGCGCCATGAGCGCGCTGTCGGAACAGTCGTCCAACGCCCAGCCGGATTTATCGGAGCGGACATAGGTTTGGTACTGGCGGTAGATGGCGGCGGTGTTCATGCTTGGATGGGAATGGGTTGTCTGATAAGTGGATTAAATAGGAATTATTGCCAATAATCAAGCGTAGGGATTGGTTGAAACGGGAAAGGTCGTCTGAAAGCGTGTTTCAGACGACCTTTCCCGTTTCGGGAATTTGTTTTGCCGTATCGGGAATTTTGCGTTTTGCGGCGTGGTTTTTGCAGATTATTTTTTTAATAATAAATATTCTTATTCGTATGCAAAGGAACCGCACACCGTGAAGCCGCGTTTTTATTGGGCAGCCTGCGCTGTCCTGCTGGCCGCCTGTTCGCCCGAACCTGCCGCCGAAAAAACTGTATCCGCCGCATCCCAAGCCACATCTGCCACCACACTGACCGTGCCGACCGCACGGGGCGATGCCGTTGTGCCGAAGAATCCCGAACGCATCGCCGTGTACGACTGGGCGGCGTTGGATACGCTGACCGAATTGGGCGTGAACGTGGGCGCAACCACCGCGCCGGTGCGCGTGGACTATTTGCAGCCTGCATTTGACAAGGCGGCAACGGTGGGGACGCTGTTCGAACCCGATTACGAAGCCCTGCACCGCTACAATCCGCAGCTTGTCATTACCGGCGGGCCGGGCGCGGAAGCGTATGAACAGTTGGCGAAAAACGTGACCACCATAGACCTGACGGTGGACAACGGCAATATCCGCACCAGCGGCGAGAAGCAGATGGAAACCCTGGCGCGGATTTTTGGCAAGGAAGCGCGCGCGGCGGAATTGAAGGCGCAGATTGACGCGCTGTTCGCCCAAACGCGCGAAGCCGCCAAAGATAAAGGGCGCGGACTGGTGCTGTCGGTTACGGGCAACAAGGTTTCCGCCTTCGGCACGCAGTCGCGGTTGGCCAGCTGGATACACGGCGACATCGGCCTGCCGCCCGTGGATGAATCTTTACGCAACGAGGGGCACGGACAGCCCGTTTCCTTCGAATACATCAAAGAGAAAAATCCCGACTGGATTTTCATCATCGACCGCACCGCCGCCATCGGGCAGGAAGGGCCGGCGGCTATGGAAGTGTTGGATAACGCGCTGGTACGCGGCACGAACGCTTGGAAGCGCAAGCAAATCATCGTCATGCCTGCTGCCAACTATATCGTCGCGGGCGGCGCGCGGCAGTTGATACAGGCGGCAGAACAGTTGAAGGCGGCGTTTGAAAAGGCCGAACCCGTTTCGGCGGGGAAAGAATAGGGGTCGTCTGAAAACGGAGCTTCCGAAGAAAGCGGAGTTTCTGCGAAGCTAAATCGTGGTTTCAACGAAGTGAAAAGCAGCCTGCACGTTGGAAATACCACCCAAGCAAACCTTCGGTTTGCTGCCCTCTCCCTAGCCCTCTCCCACGGGGAGAGGGGATGGGGTTGCAGGCTGCTTTTAGGGTTCAGGCAATTTTTAACGCTTGTTGAAGCTGCACTTTAGCTTCGCAGAAACTCCGCTTTCTTCGGAAACCTCGTTTTCAGACGACCTTTTGGAGTACCACAGGCACACGCATCGATCGGCTGAGTCAAAGATTCAGACCGATAGCAGTCCGCACCCGAGTTTATGCAGCAAACAGCAAGGCTACGGCAACCCGTCCCCTCTCCCCGTGGGAGAGGGTTAGGGAGAGGGCAGTAAGCCGCAGGCTTGCATCAAAGCCGATAACGCTTTCACAAAGCCTGTGCGCTGAAAACGGAAAGGTCGTCTGAAAACGGAGCTTCTGAAGGAAGCAGAGTTTCTGTGAAGCTAAAACCGAAGCTGCAAAAGAAGCGAAAAGCAGCCTGCACGTTGAAAATACCGCCCAAGCAAACCTTTGGTTTGCCGCCCTCTCCCTAACCCTCTCCCACGGGGAGAGGGTATGGGGTTGCAGGCTGCTTTTAAGGTTCAGGCAATTTTTAACTCTTGTTGAAGCTGTACTTTCAGAAGCTCCGTTTTCAGACGACCTTTTGGAGTACCACAGGCACACGCATCGAGCGGCTGAATCAAAGATGCAGACCGATGGCAGTCCGCACCCGAGTTTATGCGGCAAACAGCGAGGCTGCGGCAACCCATCCCCTCTCCCCGTGGGAGAGGGTTAG
>NZ_KV838075.1:24798-28040 GCF_001838645.1 Neisseria sp. HMSC70E02
GTTAGGGAGAGGGCAGTAAGCCGCAGGCTTGCATAAAAGCTGATAACACTTCCGTTACAACCCCGCCCACTGAAAGCAGCCTGCAACGAAACCAAAACGACAAACCGCATCAAAAACCACCCAACCCATAGGAGAACCCCATGCAAAACGAAACCATCAACCTGAAACAGCACCTTGCCGTCATCAAAGAATACTGGCAGCCCGAAATCATTAACCGCCACGGGTTCCAATTCCGCCTGGTCAAACTTTTGGGCGATTACGGCTGGCATACGCACGGATACAGCGACAAAGTGCTGTTTGCCGTGGAGGGCGACATGGCGGTGGACTTCGCCGACGGCGGCAGCATGACGATACGCGAAGGCGAGATGGCGGTCGTGCCGAAGTCGGTGTCGCACCGCCCGCGTTCGGAAAACGGCTGCTCGGTGGTGCTGATTGAGCTGCCCGACCCGTCCGAGGTCGCCTGAAAACGAAGTTTCCGAAGGAAGCTGAGTTTCTGCGAAGCTAAAACGAAGTTTCCGAAGGAAGCTGAGTTTCTGCGAAGCTAAAACGAAGTTTCCGAAGGAAGTCGAGTTTCTGCGAAGCTAAAAGCAGCCTGCACCTTCAATATGCCGAAAGCACAACCCCACCGCACACCAACACACAAAGGAAACCCCATGACACGCTTCAAATACTCCCTGCTGTTTGCCGCCCTACTGCCCGTGTACGCGCAGGCCGATGTTTCTGTTTCAGACGACCCCAAACCGCAGGAAAGCACCGAATTGCCGACCATCACCGTTACCGCCGACCGCACCGCGAGTTCCAACGACGGCTACACCGTTTCCGGCACGCACACCCCGCTCGGGCTGCCCATGACCCTGCGCGAAATCCCGCAGAGCGTCAGCGTCATCACATCGCAACAAATGCGCGACCAAAACATCAAAACGCTTGACCGCGCCCTGTTGCAGGCGACCGGCACCAGCCGCCAGATTTACGGCTCCGACCGCGCGGGCTACAACTACCTGTTCGCACGCGGCAGCCGCATTGCCAACTACCAAATCAACGGCATCCCCGTTGCCGACGCGCTGGCCGATACGGGCAATGCCAACACCGCCGCCTATGAGCGCGTGGAAGTTGTGCGCGGCGTGGCAGGGCTGCTGGACGGCACGGGCGAGCCTTCTGCCACCGTCAATCTGGTACGCAAACGCCCGACCCGCAAGCCATTGTTTGAAGTCCGCGCCGAAGCGGGCAACCGCAAACATTTCGGGCTGGGCGCGGACGTATCGGGCAGCCTGAACGCCGAAGGCACGCTGCGCGGCCGCCTGATTTCCACCTTCGGACGCGGCGACTCGTGGCGGCAGCGCGAACGCAGCCGCGATGCCGAACTCTACGGCATTTTGGAATACGACATCGCACCGCAAACCCGCGTCCACGCAGGCATGGACTACCAGCAGGCGAAAGAAACCGCCGACGGCTCGCATAGTGCCGTTACCTATGACAGCCAAGGTTATGCCACCGCCTTCGGCCCGAAAGACAACCCCGCCACAAATTGGTCGAACAGCCGCCACCGTGCGCTCAACCTGTTCGCCGGCATCGAACACCGCTTCAACCAAGACTGGAAACTCAAAGCCGAATACGACTACACCCGCAGCCGCTTCCGCCAGCCCTACGGCGTGGCAGGCGTGCTTTCCATCGACCACAGCACCGCCGCCACCGACCTGATTCCCGGCTATTGGCACGCCGACCCGCGCACCCACAGCGCCAGCGTATCATTGACCGGCAAATACCGCCTGTTCGGCCGCGAACACGATTTAATCGCGGGTATCAACGGCTACAAATACGCCAGCAACAAATACGGCGAACGCAGCATCATTCCCAACGCCATCCCCAACGCCTACGAATTTTCCCGCACGGGCGCCTACCCGCAGCCATCATCGTTTGCCCAAACCATCCCGCAATACGGCACCAGGCGGCAAATCGGCGGCTATCTCGCCACCCGTTTCCGCGCCGCCGACAAGCTTTCGCTGATTTTGGGAGGACGATACACCCGTTACCGCACCGGCGGCAGCTACGACAGCCACACCGGCGGCACGCCCACCATCCGCGCCAACCGTTTCACCCCCTACACAGGCATCGTGTTCGACCTGACCGACAACCTGTCGCTTTACGGCTCGTACAGCAGCCTGTTCGTCCCACAATCGCAAAAAGACGAACACGGCAGCTACCTGAAACCCGTAACCGGCAACAATCTGGAAGCCGGCATCAAAGGCGAATGGCTTGAAGGCCGTCTGAACGCATCCGCCGCCGTGTACCGCGCCCGTAAAAACAACCTCGCCACCGCAGCGGGACGCGACCCGAGCGGCAACACCTACTACCGCGCCGCCAACCAAGCCAAAACCCACGGCTGGGAAATCGAAGTCGGCGGCCGCATCACGCCCGAATGGCAGATACAGGCAGGCTACAGCCAAAGCAAAACCCGCGACCAAGACGGCAGCCGCCTGAACTCCGACAGCGTGCCCGAACGCAGCTTCAAACTCTTCACCGCCTACCACTTCACCCCCGAAGCCCCCAGCGGCTGGACCATCGGTGCGGGTGTGCGCTGGCAGGGCGAAACCCACATCGACCCTGCCACGCTCCGCATCCCCAATCCCGCCACCAAAGCCCGCGCCGCTGCCAACAGCCGCCAGAAAGCCTACGCTGTCGCCGACATCATGGCGCGCTACCGCTTCAATCCGCATGCCGAACTGTCGCTGAACGTGGACAACCTGTTCAACAAACACTACCGTACCCAGCCCGACCGCCACAGCTACGGCGCACTGCGGACAGTGAACGCAGCGTTTACCTATCGGTTTAAATAAGGTCGTCTGAAACGGAGTTTCCGAAGGAAGCGGAGTTTTTGCGAAGCTAAAGTGCAACTTTTGAAAGTACAGCTTCAAAAAGAGTTAAAAATTGCCTGAACCTTAAAAGCAGCCTGCAACCCAATCCCCCCTCCCTGTGGGAGAGGGCTAGGGAGAGGGTGGCAAACCGCAGGTTTGCTTGGACAGCATTTTCAACGTGCAGGCTGCTTTTCACTTCGTTTTAACTTCGCAGAAACTCGACTTCCTTCGGAAACCTCGTTTTCAGACGACCTTTTGGAACACCATAGGCACACGCATCGACCGGCTGAATCAAAGATTCAGACCGATGGCAGTCCGCACTCGAGTTTATGCGGCAAACAGCAAGGCTACGGCAGCCCGTCCCCTCTCCCCGTGGGAGAGGGTTAGGGA
>NZ_KV838075.1:28140-47432 GCF_001838645.1 Neisseria sp. HMSC70E02
GTTAGGGAGAGGGCAGTAAGCCGCAGGCTTGCATTCGAAACGAAACGAAAACCGCCATACGGAGTCTAATTAAACCGGTTACGAAAACGAATAACGCGGCCATATTCCGCTTTCAGACGACCCAAACCACCCGAAACATATAGTGGATTAAAATAAAAATGAGACAAGACGGTAATGCCCGCTGTGTACAGCTAGAGTACATAAGGGCAGTGGCAGCGCCGTATCATTGCAATTTTGATCTGCCATAAATTTTGTCTGCAACCAAAGGAAAACCATCATGAAAAACATCAAAACCCAACTTTTTGCCGTTCTCCTCGGCCTCTCCGCCGCAGCCGCGCCCGCAGCAGAAACCGCACAAAGCACGGGCAAAGTCTTTGAAGGCGAAAACTACACCGTCATCCGCGAAACCCTGCCCAAAGGCAAGGAAATCCCCCGCCACAACCACCCCGGCCACACCCTGCTGGTTACCCAAACCAAAGGCCGCTCGGTATTTTTGTTTGACGGCGGAAAAAGGCAGGAATTGCGGCCGGGCAGCGTCCTGAAGGCGGACGGCAGCGAATACGTCGCCATCAAAATAACCGACGACAGCGAATTGGTGATTGTGCTGGTGAAGGACGCAGAGAACGGTCGGAACGGAAAATGACATCCGTAAAAGCCGGGATGGGGTGCAAAAATACTAACCGTCTGACGACAAACAAAAACAAATTCCCGCTTGTAGGTTAAAATCAGGCTATGCTAATATGCACAACAACAGGTTTTTCCAGAATAATCTGTGTTAGAATGCAGACTTAGATGGAAAACTCTATCCGAACTCGGTACAATACCGACGAATTTATTTCTCTTAAACAACCCGCCGCAAGGCAAAAGGAACGACTGATATGTCAAACATCGAACAACAAGTTAAGAAAATTGTTGCTGAACAACTGGGCGTAAACGAAGCCGAAGTGAAAAACGAATCTTCCTTCCAAGACGACCTGGGCGCAGATTCTTTGGACACCGTAGAATTGGTTATGGCTTTGGAAGAAGCTTTCGGTTGCGAAATCCCCGATGAAGAAGCCGAAAAAATCACTACCGTACAACTGGCTATCGACTACATCAACGCCCACAACGGCTAATCGGCCGCACCAAACACCCCAGCCTCTGCTGCGTTAGCGCAATAGAGGCTGTTACCTTATATATGTGGGGCAAAATCCGTTATAATAGCCGCCCGGAATCCGATTCCGAACCGCTATTATCATTTTCAGACGGCATCTTGCCGCATCCCACCGAAAACCAACAGCGAGATTATCATGAGTCAGAGAAGAGTAGTCATCACAGGCCTCGGCCAAGTATCACCGGTCGGCAACGACGTCGCCACCGCATGGAGCAACCTGCTCGCAGGCAAAAGCGGCATCGGCCGGATTACCCGCTTTGACGCATCCGACATCAACAGCCAAATCGCCGGCGAAGTGCGCGATTTCGACATCGGCCAATACATCAGCGCGAAAGAAGCTCGCCGCATGGACGTGTTCATCCACTACGGCATCGCCGCCGCGCTGCAAGCCATCAGCGATGCCGGTTTGGACGAATTGGAAAGCCTCGACAAAGACCGTGTCGGCGTGAACATCGGCTCCGGCATCGGCGGTCTGCCCAGCATCGAAGCCACCGGCAAAGCCGTTATCGAAGGCGGCGCACGTAAAATCAATCCTTTCTTTATCCCCGGCTCGCTGATTAACCTGATTGCGGGTCACGTTACCATCCTCAAAGGCTACCGTGGTCCCAGCTACGGCATGGTTTCCGCCTGTACTACCGGCGCGCACTCCATCGGCGACTCCGCCCGACTGATCAAATACGGCGACGCGGACGTGATGATTGCAGGCGGTGCCGAAGGCGCGATCAGCACTTTGGGCGTCGGCGGCTTCGCTGCGATGAAGGCCCTTTCCACCCGCAACGACGATCCCGCCACCGCTTCCCGTCCGTGGGATAAAGGCCGCGACGGCTTCGTTATCGGCGAAGGCGCGGGCGTGCTGGTATTGGAAGAATTGGAACACGCCAAAAAACGCGGCGCGAAAATTTACGCCGAAATCGTCGGCTTCGGCATGAGTTCCGATGCTTACCACATTACCGCTCCGAACGAAGAAGGCCCTGCGTTGGCGGTTACCCGTGCGTTGAAAGATGCCGGACTGAATCCCGAAGACGTCGATTACGTCAACGCACACGGCACGTCCACTCCGCTGGGCGATGCCAACGAAACCAAAGCGCTCAAGCGCGCGCTGGGCGACCATGTCCGCAAAGTCATCGTCAACTCCACCAAATCCATGACCGGCCACTTGCTCGGCGCGGCAGGCGGCGTGGAAGCGCTGTACAGCGTGTTGGCGGTACACGAGCAAAAATCTCCGCCGACCATCAACATCTTCGAACAAGACATCGAAGCAGGCTGCGATTTGGACTACTGCGCCAACGAAGCGCGCGACGCGAAAATCGACGTTGCCATCTCCAATTCCTTCGGCTTCGGAGGTACCAACGGTACGTTGGTGTTCAAACGTTTCAAAGACTGATTGAAGCAGTTTGAAACAAGACAAAAGGTCGTCTGAAAACCTGAAACAAGGGTTTTCAGACGACCTTTTTCATGTTGGCAAACATGGGGCTTATAGTGGATTAAATTTAAATCAGGACAAGGCGCCGAAGCCGCAGACAGTACAGATAGTACGGCACCGATTCACTTGGTGCTTCAGCACCTTAGAGAATCGTTTTCTTTGAGCTAAGGCGAGGTAACGCCGTACTGGTTTAAAGTTAATCCACTATATAGTGAAAAAGCCGGGTTTCGCATCATGCAAAATCCGGCTTGAAAAGCGGTCGAAGAGGCTTTTGGTCGGTATCTGATTGTCGTCTTATGCCTGATAATCGATGCCCAACTGTTTCAGCAGATATTCAAATGTTTCCGGCGTATCAAAGTGGAGGACGATTTTGCCTTTTTTGTGGTTGGTGGTTTTGACTTCCGCGTTAACGCCCAGCCTTTCGGTCAATACATCATTCAGACGACGTATATCGGGGCTGATGGTTTTTTTGATTTCCTGTTTGGTTTGATGGGCGATTTGGCTGCGGCGTTCGACTTCGCGCACCGACCAACCGTTTTTTACCGCTTTTTGCGCCAATTCAAGCTGCTCGACCACGGGCAGGGTCAGCAGGGCGCGGGCGTGTCCCATCTCAAGATGGCGGTGGTAGAGCATTTCTTGGACCGGCTCGGGCAGGCTCAACAGGCGCAGGCTGTTGGAAATGGCGCTGCGGCTTTTGCCGACCGCCTTGGCGATGGTTTCATGAGTCAGTCCGAACTCGTCGGCAAGTCGTTTCAAACCTTGCGCTTCTTCAATCGGGTTTAAGTTTTCGCGTTGCAGGTTTTCAATCAAACCCATTGCCAGCGCAGTTTCGTCGCTGATGGTTTTGATGACGACCGGAATCTCGGTCAGTCCGGCGAGTTGGGATGCGCGCCAGCGGCGTTCGCCGGCGATCAGTTCGTATTGGGACAGGCCGTGTTCGCGCACGATGACCGGCTGGATAACGCCTTGCGCTTTAATCGAATCCGCCAGCTCCTGCAAGGCTTCGTCGTCCATCTGTACCCGCGCCTGATAGCGGCCGGGTTGGATGTCGTTGATGGCGACGGTAGTCAGGCGGTCGCTGCTGCTGTTGTCCACGCCGTTGGAAATCAGGGAATCTAAACCGCGGCCCAAACCGCCTTTTGCTTTTGCCATATCGTGTCCCTTTCAGACGACCCTAAGGATGAAAAAACAGTATTCTATCGGATATTCACAAGCGCCGACAATTTGTATTGCTGTGTTATTCCAAGTGGCGATTTTTACTATAATGAACCCCCTCGGTTATTTTTCAGACGACCCACAGAAAGATTATTTATGACCCGACGCCTGATTATCGGCATCAGCGGTGCCAGCGGTTTCCAATATGGTGTCAAAGCCTTACAGCTTTTGCGTGCACACGACGTCGAAACGCATTTGGTGGTTTCCAAAGGTGCGGAAATGACACGCGCTTTGGAAACGGGCTACACAAAAGAAGAAGTCTATGCGCTCGCCGACGTCGTGTATTCCGTCAACCACATCGGCGAACGCATTGCCAGCGGCTCGTTTAAAACAGACGGGATGTTGATTGCGCCTTGCTCCATGCGGACGCTGGCATCTGTCGCACACGGGTTCGGCGACAATCTGTTGACCCGCGCTGCCGATGTGGTTTTGAAAGAACGCCGGCGCTTAGTGTTGATGGTGCGTGAAGCGCCGTTAAACCTTGCCCATATTGAAAACATGCGCCGAGTGACCGAAATGGGCGGCATTATTTTCCCGCCCATCCCCGCCATGTATCAGCAGCCGAAAACCATTGACGACATCATTACCCATAGCGTGGCACATGCTTTGGACATGTTCGGCATCGAGACCGAGGGCGTACCCAGATGGAACGGCGGACAAACCGAAGCAGACTGAAGACGATGCAGTTTGATAATGGAACTTTGCCGTCCCGAAGCTCGCCGCAAACGTGCTAAGCTGCTGAATTTTCCAGCAGAATCAGGTATAATGGCGGTCTATTTCCGTCCGTCGGACAGCTTGACCGTCCGGGTGGCGCGCCCAACTGTCGTTCAGACGACCTCAGCAGAAATTCTTTTAAAAAAATCTTACAGATAAAGACCATGACTGACCAAAAACACGAAGAATACGGCGCCGACAGCATACAAGTGCTGGAAGGCTTGGAAGCGGTACGCAAACGCCCCGGTATGTATATCGGCGACACGCAGGACGGCAGCGGCCTGCACCACATGGTGTTCGAAGTATTGGACAACGCCATCGACGAAGCACTGGCGGGCCATTGCGACAAAATCACCGTAACCATCCATGCCGATAATTCCGTCAGCGTGGCCGACAACGGGCGCGGTATGCCCACCGGCATCCACCCGAAAGAAGGACGCTCCGCCGCCGAAGTCATCATGACCGTGTTGCACGCGGGAGGTAAGTTCGACAACAACAGCTACAAAATCTCCGGCGGCCTGCACGGCGTGGGCGTGTCCGTCGTCAACGCGCTGTCCGACTGGGTAACGCTGACCATCTACCGCGACGGCAAAGAACACTTCGTCCGCTTCGTGCGCGGCGAAACCGAAGAGCCGTTGAAAGTTGTCGGCGATTCCGACAAAAAAGGCACGACCGTGCGCTTCCTCGCCAGCGCAGAAACCTTCGGCAACGTCGAATACAGCTTCGACATCCTCGCCAAACGCATCCGCGAACTTTCCTTCCTGAACAACGGCGTGGACATCGAATTGATCGACGAGCGCGACGGCAAACACGAAAGCTTCGCCCTTTCCGGCGGTGTGGCCGGGTTCGTGCAATACATGAACCGCAAAAAAACGCCGTTGCACGAAAAAATCTTCTACGCATTCGGCGAGAAAGACGGCATGAGCGTCGAATGTGCGATGCAGTGGAACGACAGCTATCAGGAAAGCGTACAGTGCTTCACCAACAACATCCCGCAGCGCGACGGCGGTACGCACCTGACCGCATTGCGCCAAGTGATGACACGCACCATCAACAGCTACATCGAAGCCAACGAAGTGGCTAAAAAAGCCAAAGTTGAAACCGCAGGCGACGATATGCGCGAAGGTTTGACCTGTGTGTTGTCCGTCAAACTGCCCGACCCTAAATTCTCATCGCAAACCAAAGACAAACTGGTTTCCAGCGAAATCGGCCCCGTCGTCAACGAAGTCATCAACCAAGCCCTGACCGACTTCCTCGAAGAAAATCCGAACGAAGCCAAAATCATCACCAGTAAAATCGTCGATGCCGCGCGCGCGCGCGAAGCCGCCCGCAAAGCCCGCGAAATCACCCGCCGCAAAGGCGTGATGGACGGCTTGGGGCTGCCCGGCAAACTCGCCGACTGCCAAGAAAAAGACCCTGCCTTGTCAGAGCTTTATCTGGTCG
The DNA here is from genome assembly GCF_001838645.1 of Neisseria sp. HMSC70E02. Lineage (NCBI taxonomy): Bacteria > Pseudomonadati > Pseudomonadota > Betaproteobacteria > Neisseriales > Neisseriaceae > Neisseria > Neisseria sp. HMSC70E02. The sequence continues at coordinate 34,089 of NZ_KV838075.1, forward strand.
AGGGCGATTCCGCAGGCGGTTCCGCCAAACAAGGCCGCGACCGTAAATTCCAAGCCATTTTGCCGCTCAAAGGCAAAATCTTGAACGTCGAAAAAGCCCGTTTTGAAAAAATGCTCGCCAGCCAAGAGGTCGCCACCCTGATTACCGCGCTGGGCGCAGGCATCGGCAAAGAAGAGTTCAACCCCGAAAAACTGCGTTACCACCGCATCATCATCATGACCGATGCCGACGTGGACGGCGCGCACATCCGCACCCTGCTCCTGACCTTCTTCTACCGCCAAATGCCCGAACTGGTCGAACGCGGCTACATCTACATCGCCCAGCCGCCGCTCTACAAAGCCAAATACGGCAAGCAGGAGCGTTACCTCAAAGACGAGCTTGAAAAAGACCAATGGTTGCTCGGCCTCGCTTTGGAAAAAGCCAAAATCGTTTCAGACGGCCGCACCATCGAAGGCGCAGAACTTGCCGATACCGCCAAACAATTCCTGTTGGCGAAAACCGTTATCGAACAGGAAAGCCGCTTCGTCGACGAACTCGTCCTGCGCGCCATGCTGCACGCGTCGCCCATCGATTTGACGTCGTCTGAAAACGCCGATAAAGCCGTTGCCGAACTTTCCGGTCTGCTCGACGAAAAAGAAGTCGCCCTCGAACGCATCGAAGGACACGAAAGCAACCGCTTCATCAAAATCACCCGCAAGCTGCACGGCAACGTCATGGTCAGCTACATCGAACCCAAGTTCCTCAACAGCAAAGCCTACCAAACCCTTACCCAAACCGCCGCCGCGCTGAAAGGCCTGGTCGGCGAGGGTGCCAAGCTCTACAAAGGCGAGAACGAGTACGACGTGGACAGCTTTGAAACCGCACTGAACATCCTGCTGCAAAACGCCCAAAAAGGCATGTCCATCCAACGATACAAAGGTTTGGGCGAGATGAACCCCGAGCAGCTTTGGGAAACTACGATGGATCCCGCAGTGCGCCGTTTGTTGAAAGTGCGCATCGAAGACGCCATCGCCGCCGACGAAGTATTCGTTACCCTGATGGGCGACGAAGTCGAACCGCGCCGCGCCTTCATCGAAAACAACGCCCTGATTGCGCAAAATATTGATGCTTGATAGGAGCTGAAACATGAAATGGTCGTCTGAAAATGGGGATTTCCGGTTTTCAGACGACCTTTTTGATTGGTGGGAACGTTGCGGCGTCATGCCGTATGAAATATTTGAATCATGTGGTTTGTTGCTCTGATAATCCACTATAAAACGCCACTGTCTGTACCTTTGGGTAACAAATTGCGACCAATCGGAAATTTTATCCGCATTTTTTTCAAATCATAGGCATATTGATATGCAAACGTAGTTTGATTATTGCAAACTTCCTTCTTGGGTCACGCCGGAGCGTATGGTGTTTCGGCTGTCCGCATTTTTTAACTCATTTTTATGGAAACCCCATGATGAAAAGCAACCGTCTTGCCTGCGCTGTTTTGGCAGCCTTGTTATCCCTCCAAACCTTGCCTGCGTATGCCGCCAAACCAGATACTGCTTCAGCCGTCGAAGCATCTGCGCCAAACTCGAAAAATGCTTCAACTGTTTCAGAGGACGAGATCGCCAAACAAACAATCACCGGCCCGGCAGTTATCGACTTGGGCAACCAGGCAAAACTGAAACTGCCCGCCAAAATGGTCTTTATTAAAAAAGATGCCGCCAATAGCTTGATGGAAGAATGGGGTAATGGCACAAATCCCGACCGCTACGGGCTGATTATTCCGGAGCAAAAAAATAAAGACAGCGCAGCCCCTTGGTGGGTCGATTTGAATTTCAATGATTCAGGTTACATCAAAGACGACGATGCCAAAGAATGGGATGTCGAAGGCATGCTCAAGCAGCTGAAAGAAGGTTCTGAGGAGCAAAACAAAGAACGTGCCGCCCGCAACCTGCCTGAATTGGAAACGCGCGGCTGGGTGGAAAAACCGCAATATGATGCGGCTACCCATCGCCTGATTTGGTCGATTGACGTTTGGGAGAAAAACAAACCCGACCAAAATCCTGCCATCAACTACAACACTTACCAGCTCGGCCGCGAAGGCTTTATCCAACTGACCATGGTCACCGATTTGAACAGCGTAGACCAATACAAACCTATCGCACGGGAATTATTGGGCAATATCGAATTCAACGAAGGCAAGCGTTACAGCGATTTCAATGCCGCGACCGACAAAGTGGCGGAATACGGATTGGCTGCCTTAGTCGGCGGATTGGCTGCGAAAAAACTGGGCTTGTTGGCTCTTGCAGGCGCATTGCTCGCCAAATTCGGCAAATTGATTGCTGTCGGCGTGATTGGGGCAGGCGCGCTGTTTAAAGGCTTATGGCGCAAAAAAGATAAAAATCAAAGCGAAGAATAAGTTTCTGCGAAACTAAAAAAGGTCGTCTGAACATTTTCAGACGACCTTTTCAACGTTTTAAGAACGAATCCGTTTCAACACTTCTTCCTTACTGATTAATGCCAACACGGCATCGACGCTGGGGGTTTTCGCCGTGCCGCAGACGGCGAGGCGCAGGGGCATGCCGAGTTTGCCCATTTTGATGCCTTCTTCGTCGCAGAAGGGTTTGAACAGGTCGTGGATGGCTTCGGCGTTCCAGTCTTCCAGCCCTTCGAGGCGTTCGGCGAAGCGCAGCATACGGGCGGCGGCTTCGTCGTCCCAATGTTTCTGCACGTCCGCTTCGGCGGGCGTTTGTTTGACGTAGAAGTAGAGGCACTCGTCGGCGAGGGTGTTCAGGTCTTGTGCGCGGTCTTTGACCAATGCCAACACGTCTTCCAACGCGGGTTTTGCCGTGTCGTAAATGTCGCGCAGGGCGAGGCGGGGTTTGACGAGTTCGGCAAGTTTCTCGTTGGGCGTGATTTTGATGTGTTCGCCGTTTATCCAGTAGAGCTTTTTCAAGTCCATGCGGCTTGGAGACGGGGAAACGTCTTTCAAATCAAACCATTCGATGAATTGTTCCATCGTGAAAAATTCGTCGTCGCCGTGCGCCCAGCCCAAACGCGCCAGATAGTTGAGCATGGCTTCGGGCAGGATGCCCATCGCGCCGAAATCGGTAATGGCGACGGTATCGCCGCTGCGTTTGGAGATTTTTTTGCCTTGTTCGTTGAGAATCATGGGCAGGTGGCCGTATTCGGGCAGGTTCGCGCCGATGGCTTTTAAGATGTTGATTTGTTTTGGGGTGTTGTTCACATGGTCGTCGCCGCGGATAACGTGGGTAACGCCCATGTCGTAGTCGTCCACGACGACGCAGAAGTTGTAGGTCGGCGTGCCGTCGGCGCGGGCGATAATCAGGTCGTCGAGCGCTTCATTGGGGATGGAGATTTCACCTTTGACCAAGTCTGTCCATTTGGTGACGCCGTCCAAAGGCGTTTTGAAGCGGACGACGGGTTGCACGTCGGCAGGGATTTCGGGCAGGGTTTTGCCTGCTTCGGGGCGCCAGCGGCGGTCGTAAGTCGCCGTGCCTTCTTTTTCCGCTTTCTCGCGCATGGCTTCCAGCTCTTCTTTGCTGCAATAGCAGTAGTAGGCGGCGCCTTTTTCCAAGAGTTCGGCGATGACTTCTTTATAGCGGTCGAAACGGCGGGTTTGGTACACGACGTTGTCGGCGTTGTCGTAATCGAGACCGACCCATTTCATGCCGTCGAGGATGATGTTGACGGATTCGGCGGTGGAACGCGCCAAGTCGGTGTCTTCGATACGCAATAGGAACTCGCCTTTGTGATGGCGGGCAAACGCCCATGAAAACAAGGCGGTGCGCACGCCGCCGATGTGCAGGTAGCCGGTGGGGCTGGGGGCGAAACGGGTTTTGACGGTCATGATGGCTCCAGAATCTTTTAAAACGGGTATTTTACTGTTTTTAGACGGAATCGGACAATGAAAGGTCGTCTGAAAACCTCAAAATTCGGTTTTCAGACGACCTTTTTTCCTTTATTCGTCTTCTGTTTTACTCATTGTCAGCCAGTCCCAAAAGTTTTCGCTCCATTTGCCGATGCGGTAGAGGAAGAGGGCGTAGCTTTCTTGAAGCAGGAATTTGTTTTTTTCCTTGCTTTGGTCGAACCGCGTGGTCGGCGTGGCGGAGATGTAGGCTTCGATGTCGAGGTCGGAGGCGATTTCGAGGGCGCGGGCGAGGTGGTAGGGGTCGCTGACGATGATGATGCTTCCGATGCCTTCGGCGCGCAGTATCGGGCGGATGTTGCGGATGTTTTCGTAGGTGTTGCGCGAGGTATTTTCAAAGAGGATGTTGTGCGCGGGTATGCCTTGTTTGAGGGCGTAGCGCCGACCAACTTCGGCTTCGGTCATGTAGCCTTTTTTGGGTGTTCCGCCGGTGAAAACGATTTTTTCGACGCGGTGGCTTTGGTAGAGGGTGATGGCGTGGTTGATTCGTTCTCGGAAGATGGGCGAGGGCCGTTTGTCCCATGCGGCGGCACCGAGCACAAGGGCGGCATCGGCGCGGACATGACGCGGCAGCGGCTGCGAGCCGGTGTGGTACACCTGCCATGCGCCCTCGCCGAATATGCCGAGTACCAACAGGATACTCAGGCCTATGCCGCGAAAGAGGTAGTAGCGCAAGCCGTTGCGGCTGCGAAACAGGGAAATCATGTAGAGACGGCCTTCCCGCGCTTCAGTCCAACAAGGCTTCGATGTTTTCGAGCGGTCTGCCGATGGCGGCTTTGTCCCGTGTGGTCAGGATGGGGCGTTCGAGCAGGGCAGGGTGGGCGGCGATGGCTTCGAGCAGAGCTTGGTTGTCGAGGTCGGGCTTATCCAAACCGAGTTCTTTGTACAAGTCGTCTTTGACGCGCATCATACCGCGTACAGACTCCAAGCCCAGCTTGGCGAAAATGTCTTTCAGTGTCGCCAAGTCGGGCGGGGTGTCGAGGTATTTGACGACTTCGGCTTTGATGCCGCGCGCTTCGAGCAGGTCGAAAGCGGCGCGCGATTTGCTGCAACGCGGATTGTGGTAGAGCGTGAATTCAGACGACATAGGGTTCTCCAATGTTTTTAGATTTTGCTGATGGGCTTTATTATCGGCTGCCTTGGCGATTTCCTCAACTTATCACCCAATAATCGTCATTTTTTACCGCTAAAATCCAACATCTTCATTTTCTCCATAGACAGCACGCTGAAAGGGGTTACAATGCCATCATCTGATTGATGCAAAGGATGGAACTTATGAAAAAATTATTGCTTGCCTCTGTTTTGATGACTGCCGCCCTGTCTGCCCCTGCGTTTGCCGCCGACCCGCTGGCGGGCTGGAACGACAACAAACCGCAAAGCCTGCAATCGCTCAAAGCCCCCGTGCGCGTGGTGAACCTGTGGGCGACCTGGTGCGGTCCGTGCCGTAAGGAAATGCCTGCTATGTCCGCATGGTACAAAGCGCAGAAAAAAGGCAGCGTCGATATGGTCGGCATCGCATTGGATACTTCCGACAACATCGGCAAATTCCTGAAACAAACCCCCGTCAGCTATCATGTTTGGCGCTATACCGGCGCGGACAGCCGCAATTTCATGAAGTCTTACGGCAACAACGTCGGCGTATTGCCGTTCACCGTCGTCGAAGCCCCGAAATGCGGCTACAAACAAACCATCACCGGCGAAGTCAACGAAAAAAGCCTGACCGCCGCCGTCAATGCGGCTAAAGAGAAATGTAAATAAATCGGGCTAAACCGAACTGAGAAAACAAAAAGGTCGTCTGAAAACCGAAATCTTTGGTTTTCAGACGACCTTTTGATATTTTGAGGTTTACACGCCCTGTTTCAGGCTGGCTTCGATGAAACCGTCCAAATCGCCATCCAATACGGCTTTGGTGTTGCCGACTTCGTAGCCTGTGCGCAAGTCTTTGATGCGTGAGGAGTCCAAGACGTACGAACGGATTTGGCTGCCCCAACCCACATCGGACTTGCCTTCTTCCAACGCTTGTTTCTCTTCGTTGCGTTTGCGCATTTCCAATTCATACAGTTTGGATTTCAACATTTCCATCGCAGCGGCTTTGTTGGCGTGTTGCGAACGGTCGTTTTGACATTGCACCACAATCCCTGTCGGCTCGTGGGTAATACGCACGGCAGAGTCGGTTTTGTTGATGTGCTGACCGCCCGCGCCCGATGCGCGATAGGTGTCGATTCGCAAATCGGCGGGGTTGATTTCGATTTCGATGGAATCGTCGATTTCGGGATAGACGAACACGGAGGCAAACGAGGTGTGGCGTTTGTTGTTCGAGTCAAACGGCGAGTAACGCACTAGGCGGTGAACGCCGGTTTCGGTGCGCAAGAGGCCGTAGGCGTATTCGCCTTCCACGCGGATGGTGGCGCGGTTGATGCCCGCGATTTCGCCGTCGTCTTCTTCAAGGATTTCGATTTTGAAGCCTTTGCGTTCGGCGTAGCGGCTGTACATGCGGAACAGCATACCCGCCCAGTCTTCCGCTTCCGTACCGCCCGCGCCTGCGGTGATGTCGATAAAACAGTTGTTCGGGTCGGCGGGCTGGTTGAACATCCGCTTGAATTCCAAATCCGCCATCTGTTTTTCCAGTCCTGCCACGTCTTCCTGCACGGCGGCGAAACCTTCTTCGTCGTTTTCCTCGACGGCCATTTCAATCAGCATGCGGTTGTCTTCGATGCCCGTCGCAATGTTGTCGAGCGTCAACACGATGCCTTCGAGGATTTTGCGCTCTTTGCCGATTTCTTGGGCGCGTTTGGGGTCATTCCACAGCTCAGGGTCTTCGGAAAGGCCGATGACTTCTTCCAATCGGTCCTTCTTGCCCTGATAATCCATATAGACGCGGATGTCTTCGCTGCGCTTTTCCAAATCGTTCAGGGTGTTGTTGAGCTGGTTGATTACTTCGGCTTCCATGATTCTTGTGTTCTTTCAAAATTTTAGGGGCGTATTGTAAGGGATTTGCGGGCTTTTTTCTATGATAAAGGTCGTCTGAAAACCTGAATCTCAAGTTTTCAGACGACCTTTGCGTTTGCATTATCCGCCAGCTATGTGGCGGATTCATATCCGGTCTGACCGGATTATTTATTCAGACGCTGCCATTGTGCGGGAGTGTAGGTTCGGGTAGTGGTTTTCTCGTTGCCACGACGGTCGGTTCGGGTTTCCGTTACCACGACCTTGTCCTCGTCAGAGGTATCGACTGAACGGGAGTAGAACAACGTCAGAATATACTCGGGGCTGTAACGGTAGCGTTCTTCGATACGGATACAACAGTCGACTTCATTCGTCACAATCAGGGCTTTTTGTTTGTTGTCGACGCGGAACATCCCCATGTAATTCTTGGTCAATTCAGTCAGTGAATAACTTTGGCTAAAATCACCATACTCGCCTTGCTCGTAGATGTCGTATGTAGGAGAGTTTTTAGGGCCTTTATTGCCGGTTGCAACGGCAATATCCTTGCGTCCGTCAAAGGTGAAGTCTTTCATAATCAAAGGGCTTTTTGCCGCAGAGATTTTGCTGCCTTCGCCGCGTTCAAATATCAGGTCGTCACTCTTAAAAACATTTGTGGTTTCCTTCTTAGGGTGATACAAAAACACCGCGCCTTTGCCGCCGCAATGATTGTCTTTGCAGCCCTCGACAGAAATATGCGCCTGCCAGCCGTCGGGCAGATCGGTCACACGGAAAAATTCTTTTGCCTGAGCGCCGGCAGCGGCGAAAAGAGCAAATAGCATGAGGTATTTTTTCATCAAAGTTCCTTTACGTTTAACCCCGACCGGGTAATGAAATCAAAATTATGCAGAAGAGTAACCCTCTTCATGTCAGGCAGCAAGGGCAATTAAGCCAAACAGGTATTCTTTCATAATTTTCTTATCCTTGCTTTACAAAATGACAAAAGGTCGTCTGAAAGCAGGAAAGGTTTATAGATAGGCGGGAAAGCGTTGTGTACATGATGGCACGATTGGCGGCGTAGCTTATTCGGAAGTATTGCACATGGTATGTAAAGGTCGTCTGAAAATGAGTTTCAGACGACCTTTGGTTTGGTAGGGAAGGGGGAGTTTAGAAAGGCTGCACGCAGATTCCAGGTTTTGTGTGATTTGCTGGTGTGTGAAAGTGCGACGCGCCCAATCCAACCTCCTGCCGCCTAAAACCCCGCCCGAGCCAACTCCTCCAGCAGCGCTGGCCGGCGCGGTTTGTCGCTATATCGTTCCCTGATCTCGTCGGCAAAGTCTTCCATTGCCTGCCGTTGTGCGGAATATTGACGGCGGAGGGTCTTTAATTGGTTCAAGAGCTGGCGGTATTGCTTACGGTTGCTTGCTTCGTCGATTTCAACCGCAAAGATTTTCAGGTAGCAAGCCACGATTTGATCGTGATACGGCTCGGGGAAAGACGGGGCAAAACGTTCCATCATGTACAACGAAAGATGTTGCTGCAATAGGGCGAGCAGCAGATCGAATTCCCGTTCATGCTCCAATATTTCAGCTTGCAGCGAATATTGACCCGACAAGCGCGCAAGCAGGCGGTTGAATTCATCCGGCCATTCGGCGGCGGAAAACGTGGCTTTCCATGCCTCGTAATGCGGCAACGAAAGGCTGGTGGAAAACGCCAAATCCGCTGCGATTTCGCGTACATTTTTACCGGTTTCCTTCAATACATCAAAAAGTTGCAGCTTCCATTTGTGCATTGTGCCGAGTGTTCCTTCAGCTTCGGCAATGCTGATGCCTTCGCGCAAGAGGCGTTCCGCTTCCGCCCGATCTTGCTGCCCGACTGCTTGTTCTACCGCAATTTGTCTGAATTTCGGCAGGCGCAGATGTCGTCTGAAATAATCCTGCGCGGCAGCAGTATCGCCTTTCTCCTGCAAAACCTGCCAACCCTCAAATGCCCAAAATTCATGTTCCCAACCCGACTCGGTAACAGCCAAACGTTTAGCCACATAATCTTGCCACGCCTGCCATTCGCCGTGCAGCCGCCAGATTCGGGCGCGGATTTGGTAGATTTTATTGCCAGCCTCCGAGAAATCAAAATAGCGGCTGTCGTCCAAACATTTGTCCAAAAAATTAATCAAACGCTTCGGGACGTTTTCCATGACCGCCTCTTCCAGCAGATCGATTGCCATATACATAGCATCGCCCAACATACCGTCCGAATCGTCCGCCTTTTCAAAAGCATCCTGCAAACGCGGTATCAACAGAGGCAAAGCCTGCTGCAACGCCGCCGTCCCCTCCTGCGCCACATCTTCCAACCAGTTTTGCAGCCTGAAGCCCAAATCAGCGGCTTCGTAGTAATCATAATATCGGGTTCGGGAAAAGATTTTGGAGAGCTGCTGCCGATACGGATTGCCGTCCTTTTTAGGCTGCTGCGTGTCAGATTCGTCCGGCTGCCCGTCCGGCGTTTGGGCGCGCACCGCATACCACAACGCCGCCATATGCTTGCACGCCCCGCCATAAGGACAATCGCAGCCCCCGTCCTTAATGTACAAATCACTATCCAGCTTCAGCCATACCGAATAGTTTTCCGAACCGCACACCTCCGCCCGATAACGCCCGGCGGAAGTTTTTTGGACATCGCGAACCTTGCCCTGCTGAAAATACAACAGGCCGCGTTCGGCGATATGGGGCGGGAACAGGTGGAGCGGATGGGTACGGGGCATGGTTGGTTTCCAAGAAGTTGTTGAAATATGGGAAGTTTACTGGTTTGGGCGACGTTTGGGGAGAGGGTGGTGGGAATTCTTTTTTGGCAAAGTGGCAAAAGGTCGTCTGAAAATGGGTTTCAGACGACCTTAGGTTTGGGTGGAAAAAGAAATAGCTTAGAAGACCGTCCTTACACCACAGGATTTACAGTTTGCCCGATTTACGGGTAGAAGATGAGACAACAGGGATGCGCGCGTTTGTAGTCTACGGCTTCTTATGAATTTAATCAGTTTTTAATTCTATATTGTAGTCTTTTCCATAAAGGTTTTAATTGTTTTCTGATTTGTGGAGACTCCATAATCTCGGCAGCTTTTCGCGCATAAGAGATAAAATTTCTTCTGCCAAAATGTGAGTAGGTTGAGTATAATTTTTTCTTAAATAATTGTCGGTTAAGAAGATTCTTTTTAGATCGAATAATATTGTATTTTCTTTGAGTTTGTTTAGCTAAACTAACCCCACGTTTCATCTTTTTTGAATATTTTGTAAATGCAGCAGGGCGAATAGTAATAGATTCGTCTTTTAAAATAAACCCTAAATACTGAAGTTTTTTATTATTAATAACTTTTCGTTTGTTATTATCATAACCAAAAGTAATAATTTCTGTTTTTGTTGGATGAATTTCTAGTTTTAGCTTCATAATTTCTTTTAGAACTAAATTATGAATTTCACTTACTTGTGGTGTTGGGATAATACATAAAATATCATCACAATATCTTAGGTATAATCCACCTAATTTGCTAATTTGATTTTGACAAAAATCATCAAAATCAAGCATGTAGATATTAGATAATAACGCACTAATCGGAGAGCCTTGAGGTATTCCTTTATTTTTATTCGGTATAAATAAATTTTGATCTGGAAAATCTAAAGAAAGTTTATGTTTTTTTCTAAATAATCTAAATTCTTTTGGAGTGCAAATTCTTTTTCTATTATCACTTCTTGGAGTGTGAGGGGATATTTTAAATTCTTTGAATAAAATATTTTTTGATATTGTTGTGTATTGGGTAATAGCTTTAAACACAGCAAAGTGATCATTGGGCAAAGTCTCTTCTCCCAATAATTTGCACCACTGCTTCTTCAGAATTTTATGATCTAGGTTGCCAAAAAAATCAGATATATCTAATGCGATTACAGAACAATTTTTTGCTTGTTTTATATAATTAAATGCTTGTTCAGCAAAATTGATATTATTTTTACCTAATTTTCTAAAGGCTAATACTGAGTTGTTGATATTAATATAGTTATTATTTAAAAGCTGCTCATACTTTTTGTTTAAAATATAAGCATAGTAGCTAAAAATATGACTATCTTTATGAGATGCATAAGAAATTACGCGTTTTTTAGGATCTCGAACCAGTTTTCCTTGAGCATTCTTTTTTAATTTTGGAACTGATAACGTGCATGAAATAAATGGATAAAAACTGTGTTTTGCAACGCGTTCAGGACATGAAACAAGCTCATTTGCTTTTTTTAAGCTGATAGGGGTATCAAAATGTAGATACCCTCGCATTTTAAACCAAGGTGAATCCATATATCTTTGTGATGAATGAACAGAAAAGCAAAACTAAGGGCTTAGGATTGCGGTAGTCCCTAACCACTTAAGTAGTTAACAGCCCTCAGTATAGCCAAGCACCCTCAATTAAGGAGCACCATTTTGCATACCATTGTATGACAACAATTTTACGCAGACCGCTAATATGCTAAAGATGAATTATAATCAAACAGATATAATCACCAAGGAGTTCGGTATGACAATAGTCTATGCCATGCGTTTCCTGTTGGTAATACTGTCATGGTCTATGGCAACTTTCGAAGCCTATAATGACCTTGACAGTCTGCTGACAACCCCACTCCCTAATATGAAGTGAGCAATTAGATTATATCAATATTTGATTAATAACAGGAAGAAATATTTCAAACACAAATACAGAAGATTAAAAATAATGTTGGGCATGCTATCTGATTTCATTCCACTCCTTCATCAACCTCTTCACCGACACCGGATACGGTGTCTTCAATTCCTGCGCGAACAGCGACACTCTCAATTCTTCAATCATCCATCTAAACGCGGCGAGGTCGTCTGAAATGGGTAGTCCTTGTTTCACTAAGCTGTCGGTTTTTTCCTGCCACATTTGTTCCAATTCCTGTATGTCGGCTTCGCGGGCTGCGTCGCGGGCGGGGTTGCCGCTGTATTTTTCAAGGCGCAGGGTCATGGCTTTGAGGTAGATGGGGAGGCGCGGCCATTGTGCCCACGGGGTGCGGGTGGCGAAGCCGGCAGCGAGCAGGGTTTGCAGGCGTTGGCGCAGGAGGTGGGTGAGCGGGTGTTTGCCGAGTTTGCCGTTCAGTTCGGCGTAGGCGGCGGCGGTTTCCTGCAAGTAGCGGCTGAGGGCTTCTTTGACGGCGGGCAGGCGGCTGCGGGCGCGTTTGATTTGTTCTTTGAAGGCTTTTTCGTTGCGCGGCAGCTCGTCTTCGCCGATAAAGGCGCGGTCGCAGACGGCTTGGGTGATGTCGTCGCGCAGGGTGTCGGCGTTGATGTGTTTGAGCAGCATGGCGGCTTGGGTGAAGCCTTGGATGCCTTTGTTCAGGTCTTTAACTTGTTCTTTTAGTTGTAGTTTCATGAGTTCGATCACGCCTAATCTGTGGGCTTGTTCGGCGGCGGCAGATGTGTCGAACAGGCGCAGGGCGATGCGGCCGTCTTTTTCTTTTTGCAGGCCGAGGTAGCCGGTGAGCTGTTGTTTGCCGCGGGCGAATTTGATGGATTCGGGCAGGGTGCCGATGTCCCATGTGGTAACGTTGTCGCGCTCGAATTCTTGGGTGTTGTCGCGGAAGGTGGTGGCGGCGGCTTTGCCAAGTTGTTGTTGGATTTGGATTAAATCGCGCCCCATGGCTAATTCTTGCCCGCCGTCGTCGATGATGCGGAGGTTGAAGTAGCAGTGTTCGGGCAGCCTGAACGCGGCCCACTCGTCTTGGTTGATTTGCTCCAGTATGCGGATGTCGCCTGCGGTTTTGGCGATGGCTTGGGCGAGCTGGGGCAGGATGGGGGCGTTGCGGTCGGGGTTTTGGCTTAAAAATTGGGTGATGAATTCGGGCACGGGCACGCAGATTCGGCGAATTTGTTTGGGCAGCGCTTTGATTTGTAGCTGGATTTTTTCGCGTATCATGCCGGGCACGAGCCATTCGAGGGCGGCGGGGCTGATGCGGTTGAGCACGGTGAGCGGCAGGGTGAGGGTAACGCCGTCGAGCGGGTGGTGCGGCTCGAAGCGGTAGCTGAGTTTGAATTTGCCGTCTGCGGTTTGCCAGTGTTTGGGGAATTGTTCTTCGGTGATGTGCGCGGCGGCGTGCTGCATGAGGTCGTCGCGGCTGAGGAACAGCAGGCGCGGGTTGTCGCGCTCGGCGGTTTTGAGCCAGGCTTGGAAGGTGCGGATGTCGGCGAGAGGGAGGGGTTTCAGACGGCCTTTTGGGGGTGCAGGCTGCTTTTTGGGTTTGGGGTCGTCTGAAACCGTTGAAACTGCGGCACTTTGTTCCCTCTCCTGCGGGAGAGGGTTAGGGAGAGGGCTTGCTGAGGTTGCAGAAAAGTTGGTTTGGGCGGCAACTGTTTTGCCCTCTCCCCGGCCCTCCCCCACGGGGGAGGGAGAGGATCGCTGCAGATTTGTAGGATGCAGGCTGTCTGAAACCGTTGAAACTGCGGCACTTTGTTCC
>NZ_KV838075.1:47532-60694 GCF_001838645.1 Neisseria sp. HMSC70E02
TTGGTTTGCGCGGCAACTGTTTTGCCCTCTCCCCGACCCTCCCCCACGGGGGAGGGGGAGGATCGCTGTAGATTTGTAGGATGCAGGCTGCCTGAAACCATTGAAGCTGCGGCACTCTGTTCCCTCTCCTGTGGGAGAGGGTTAGGGAGAGGGTTTGCTGCGGTTGCGGAAAAGTTGGTTTGCGCGGCAACTGTTTTGCCCTCTCCCCAGCCCTCCCCCACGGGGGAGGGGGCGGTTTGCTGCGGATTTGTAGGATGCAGGTCGTCTGAAACCGCGTCCGCCGTATAAAAATCGGGCAGCCGTTCGTTATAAAACGCGAACAGGGCTTCATCATCGACCAGTACATCCTGCCGACGCGATTTGTGTTCGAGTTCGGTAATTTCCTTAATCAGCTTTTTGTTGTGGACAAAAAATTCCGCTTTCAAATCGCATTCCTGCGCCACCAGCGCGCTGCGGATAAAGATTTCGCGGGCTTCTTCGGGGGCGATTCTGCCGTAGGACACGGGGCGGCGCGGCAAGACGGTCAGGCCGTAGAGCGTTACCCGTTCGCTGGCGATGACTTCGCCGCGTTTTTGTTCCCAGTGCGGCTCGAAATAGTGGTAGCGGACGAGGTGCGGCGCTTCCTGCTCGATCCATTCGGGCTGGATGGCGGCCACGTCGCGGGCGTAAAGTTTTGTCGTTTCAACGAGTTCTGCCGCCATCACCCATTTGGGTTTGGCTTTGAACAGGGCGGAGGCGGGGAAAAGGTGGAAGCGGCTGCCGCGCGCGCCGGTGTAGTCGTTGCCGTCGGGCGATTTCATGCCGACGTTGGCGATGAGGCCGGTGAGCAGGGCGCGGTGGATTTGTTCGTAGCCCGCTTCTTTGGCGGCGCGGATTTGGGCGCGGTGTTGCTTTTTATCCAGTTGTTTTTGTTTGAGTTTGGCGGATAAGTCTTGGTCGCCCGCATTTTCAGACGACGTCAGTTGCTTGACTTCGGGAGGCCGTCTGAAAGCGGCTTCCTTGGTGGTCAAACCCATTTCAATCGCGGTTTGGGCAAGCTGGTGGTGCAGCTCGCGCCACTCGCGCATCCTCAGGTGCGACAGGAAATATTGGCGGCACCACTGCACCAACTGCTTGTTGGACAAGCCTTTATCGCGCTCGCGTTGGAAGCTGTCCCAAATGTTCAGATAGGCAAGGAAATCGGACTGCTTGTCGGTAAAACGCTCGTGCGCCTTGGCGGCGGCATCGCGCGCCTCCAGCGGCCGTTCGCGCGGGTCTTGAATCGACAGCGCGGACGCGATCACCAATATTTCCGCCATGCAGTCGTGCTTCTTCGCCGCCAGCAAAATGCGTGCGATTTTCGGGTCGATGGGCAGGCGCGCCATTTGTTCGCCGAGTTTGGTCAGTCCGTTGTGTTCATTAACCGCCCCCAATTCCAGCAACACCTGAAACCCGTCATTGATATACCGCGAATCGGGCATTTCTAAAAATGGGAATGCTGCCACATCGCCGAGTTTCAACGCAGCCATGCGCAGGATGACGGCGGCCAGGTTGCTGCGGACGATTTCCGGGTCGGTGAATTCAGGGCGGCTGTTGAAATCTTCTTCTGAAAACAGTCGGATACACACGCCTGCGGAGACGCGTCCGCAGCGGCCGGAGCGTTGGCGGGCGGCGGCTTGGGAGATTTTTTCGACATGAAGCTGCTCCACTTTTGCCCGTGCGGAATAGCGTTTGACGCGCGCGAGGCCGGTGTCGATGACGTATTTGATGCTCGGCACGGTGAGCGAGGTTTCGGCGACGTTGGTTGCTAACACGATGCGGCGTTTTACGCCTGAGGGGTGGAAGATTTTGTGCTGTTCGGCGTGCGACAGGCGCGCGAACAGGGGCAGGATTTCGTCGTTGCGGCGCAGTGTGGATTTACGCAGGGCTTCGGCGGCTTCACGGATTTCGCGTTCGCCCGGCAGGAACACCAAAATATCGCCTTCGCCATACCGCGCTAATTCGTCCGCCGCATCGACAATCGCGTCGGTCAGCTCCACTTCTGCGTCGTCTTCGTCTTTGCTGGTCAGCGGGCGGTAGAGGATTTCGACGGGGTAGGTGCGCCCGCTCACTTCCAGTACGGGCGCGCCGTTGAAGTGTTGGGAGAAGCGTTCTGCGTCTATGGTTGCCGAGGTGATGATGACTTTCAAATCGGGGCGGCGCGGCAGGAGCTGTTTCAGGTAGCCCAAGAGGAAGTCGATGTTCAGGCTGCGCTCGTGCGCTTCGTCGATGATAATCGTGTCGTAGGCGGCGAGATAACGGTCGGTCTGGGTTTCCGCCAGCAGGATGCCGTCGGTCATCAGCTTGACGCAGGCATCGCGCGAGGTGTGGTCGGTAAAGCGTACCTTATAGCCCACCGCGCTGCCGATTTCCGATTTCAGCTCTTCGGCAATCCGCTCCCCCACTGAGCGCGCGGCCAAACGGCGCGGCTGGGTATGCCCGATTAGCCCCGCCGCCCCACGCCCGAGTTCCAGACAAATCTTGGGCAACTGCGTGGTTTTGCCCGAACCGGTTTCACCGCAAATAATCGTTACCTGATTCTCGGCAATGGCTTTTTTGATTTCTTCGAGCTCTTCGTGAACGGGCAGGGTGTTGTCGAACTCGGGTTTGGGCAAGGCGGCCAAACGCTTCAAAAAGATTTCGTGCGATTTTCGGTATTTTTCTTCGACTTTGGACAAGCCGCCGTATTTGTTGGGATTTTTGAAGGCGGATTGCAGGAAGTGGCGGTCTTTGGAGAGGGTTTGGGAGAAATCGGGATGAGGCATGGTACGGGCAGATGTCGGTGAGAATAAAAATGGTAGTATTATAGCAAACTGGCTTTGCCTAATCGGTATGGGTACTATTTAGACCTCTTTGGCAGGCAGGCTGTATTGTTTAATGAGAAGGAATATCTATGAAAAAGATTTTATGTTTGGTTTTGGCGATGAGTATGGGCAGCGTGGCATTTGCCGCGGAGTACAGAACGAAACAGCCCATTGCCCACGACTGGCTGAAAATCAACGGTAATCAGTTCAATATTGAATCTGCCAACGAACGCGGGCATATATGTGGCGCGCAAGGCAAAATGGATAAGAATAAGGTTTGGAAAGATGGGGAAGGCTGCCAAATATCGTTCCAATTCAAGGGGGATGAGGTAAAAGTGGATGCCGAAGGCTGCGAAAATTATTGCGGCGCGGGCGTATCTTTCCCGTCGGAGTATTACAAACTGCCGCAGGTTTGTTCACAACAAGGTGTCAAAAAGATGGAAAACCGTTTTCAGACGACCTTACGTTCAGGAAAATTCGAACAGGCAGCGGACATCAAACAAAACTATCTGAAACAGTGCGGTGATTTCCTCAATCCGATTGAAACAGTGACTGCCGCCAACGATGCCGCCGATGCTTACCGTCAGGCAAACAACAAAGCCGCCTGTATCCAAACTTTGGATGCGGTGCAGGACCATTATGAGAGCCAATTGTTGGATAAGGACTTGGTGAATAAGATTAATGTGCAGATGGAGCGTGACAAAGCTTTGCGCCAACAATGTAGCTGAACACTGATAAAAAGGTTGCTAGAAGGTCGTCTGAAAAGTAAATGTGTACTTTATGACGGCCTTTATTATTGCCGTTGGTCGTAAAAAATGCTCGTTTGGCATATTTATTACAAAGTCATATTGTTTGTGCTTAGAATGCGTTCCTGTCTTCGTCAGATAACAATTTTAAGAACAAAATTATGAAAAAATATCTTGCTTTGATGTGTGTTGCAGCCTTATCTGCCTGCGGTGGCGGCAGCTCCTCCCCCAGTACGCAATCCACGCCGACACAGGCTCCAAAATCTGCCCAAGCCCTGCCCTCGGCAGACGCAGCTTCCGCATTGCCGGTAGCTGCAAAATCGGAAAAACCGGAATCCGGCAAACAATTTTTCAGCGGAACCAATGCTTCTGATTCCGCAGTGGCATTCAATCATGCCGATTGGAACAAGATTACCATCGAAGGCGTAGAGGTCGATCTTGCAGCCGTACAAGGCGAGAGTTTTAAAAACGGCTGGCGGGACAGCGTCGGCGGTTCGGAGAATAAACGCCTTGCCAATTTTGGCGGCAATTACGTCCTGCACCACAGCACACCCGATGCGGTTGCCGGCATCGTGAAGACCGAATCGCAAAACAATTACGCTTTCTTCAACGGTAATTTTACCCGTGAAGCAGAAATGCCGAAAATCGGACAGGCGGTTTACGACGTATCGACCGTCAGCGTGCGCGGTACTCTGGCGCAGGCATACGGTACAGGCCGTCTGACTGCCGATTTCGAAAGCAAAAAAGTCAGCGGCAGCCTCGGCTATTTCAACAAAACGCTCACCGTTGATGCGGATATCAACGGCAACAGATTTTCTTCCGTCACCCCGACGGCAGAAATACACGGCGGTTTCTTCGGTTCCGCAGCCGCAGAGACAGCCGGTGTTTATCAGGTCGGTAAAATCGTAGGGACGTTTGCCGGCCAAAAACAATAAAAAGTGAAAGTTGCATTTACTTTTTTACAAGGGGTGCAGACATTCAAAATTTCACGACTTTCGGCATAAATATTAAATGTGTAGCAACGGCACGGTAAAGTTGGTCATCTTACGGGCCTTGTTACTCAAGCAGAAAGTATTTAAAAACGAAAAAAGCGCAGAATTTTGAATCGTCGAACCACCCCAAGGGGAAAGGTCGTCTGAAAACGGTTTGGTTATCCGTTTTCAGACGACCTATTTTTATGGTTGGCACGCAAAGGCAATGTTGAAGCGTTCACAAGCAGTTGCAGCAAAAAGAAAGAGCGGTTTTGTAGCGACTCCTCTATATCGGTTACAATCCGTTTTTTTCCTTAAACCAATATTCCAAAGCACAAAATTATGCTGAAAATCATCTCTGCCAACGTCAACGGCATCCGCTCTGCCTACAAAAAAGGATTTTACGAATACATCGCCGCATCGGGCGCGGACATTGTCTGCGTGCAGGAACTCAAAGCGCAGGAAGCCGATTTGTCCGACGAAATGAAGAATCCGCACGGGATGCACGGCCATTGGCATTGCGCTGAGAAACGCGGTTACAGCGGCGTAGCGGTGTACAGCAAACGCGCACCTGACAATGTGCAAATCGGTATGGGCATTGAAGAATTCGACAGGGAAGGGCGGTTTGTGCGCTGTGATTTCGGAAAGTTGTCGGTGATTTCGCTTTATCTGCCCAGCGGCACCAGCGCGCCGGAGCGGCAGGAATTGAAATACCGTTTTTTAGATGCGTTCTATCCCATGCTTGAAGCCATGAAGGCGGAAGGGCGCGACATTGTCGTTTGCGGCGACTGGAACATCGCCCACCAAAACATCGACCTGAAAAACTGGAAAGGCAACCAGAAAAACTCAGGCTTCCTGCCCGAGGAGCGCGAATGGATAGGCAAAGTCATCCATACGCTCGGCTGGACGGATATGTGGCGCACGCTCTATCCCGACAACCCAGGCTACACTTGGTGGAGCAACCGCGGACAGGCGTATGCGAAAGATGTCGGGTGGCGCATCGACTATCAGATGGTTACGCCCGAACTCGCCGCCAAAGCGGTGTCCGCGCATGTTTATAAAGACGAGAAATTTTCCGACCATGCCCCTTTGGTCGTGGAGTATGACTATGCTGCCCAATAAAGTTTTCGGCAAATACGATTGGAATGTGAACGGTAAAACCGGCATAGGCGCGGCATGGGTGGTTGCCGCGTTTGTACTGCCTATGCTGGTGTGGACGATATTCATGCTGGCGCGGATGTCCGGCTGGGTTGAAATGACCCGCGCCAATCCGCTTTGGGCAGTTGTGTGGCTGCTGTTTTCACTGCCCTGCCTCATGATTGCCGCCAAGTGTTTCGGTTGGAAAGGCTGGCGGTTGATTGCCAACATCCTGATCTGCCTCGCCACCTGTGCCGTTTTAAGCGTCCCCGCCGTGCTCTTGATTACCTTTACGCTCAACGATTTGCTCAAATAGGTCGTCTGAAATGCGAACTTTCGAACTCGAAGACCTGACGCTTTTCTTGATACGCGACGCGGACGAAGCAGAAATGTGGATAGACCGCTGGGCGGTCAGCTATCCCGTCGTCCAAACCGCTGCCGCTTCCGCCAATCAAAGCATCGCCCAATGGCAGGCAAATATTCAAACAGCGTTTGAAGGCATCAGCGGCGAACACATCGCCGTCGTCGCACACGGCGCAGGCGTATCCGCTTTTCTGGCGTGGCTCTACCAAACCGACATCCTGACACAGAAAAAAATCGTCAACATCATCCTTGTGTCGCCGCGTCCAGAAGCCTTCCCCGACGATGAAATACACACCTTCCAGCGCGTCCGTTGCCCCTGCCGCACCGCGCTTGTCATCGCCGAACAAAACGGCACGCTGCGCAACTGGGCGGAAGAACGGGCAAACCTGTGGAACGCCCGCCTCCTCCTGTCGCCACATTCCGGCACGCTCAACAGTGCACTCGGCGGCTGGCAATGGGGCATGAAGCTGATGCAGGAAATGCTGTTGAGTTGAACAAAACACTTGCAAGGATAAAACAGAAAAGGTCGTCTGAAACTGGAAATCAGGTTTCAGACGACCTTTTCGCAGGCAAGTAACAGTTTCGGGTAAAATACGGCAGTTCGCCAATTATCCGAAAGAAACCCATGTATTCCCTAGCCCGCAGCCTGCTGTTCAAACTCGATGCCGAAAAAGCCCACCATTTCACCCTCGATGCGCTCAACAAAGTATACAAACTCGGTTTGCTTCCGATTTCCGACAACCGCACCAAGCCCGTCAAACTCATGGACATCACCCTGCCCAATCCGGTCGGGCTTGCTGCCGGACTCGACAAAAACGGCGAATACATAGATGCATTGGGCGCGCTCGGCTTCGGCTTCCTCGAAATCGGCACGATCACGCCCAAACCGCAGCCCGGTAACCCGCAGCCGCGCCTCTTCCGCGTTCCCGAACACCAAGGCATCATCAACCGCATGGGCTTCAACAACCACGGCATAGATGCCATGATTCAAAACATCGAAAAAAGCCGTTATCAAGGCGTATTGGGCATCAACATCGGCAAAAACGCCGGCACCCCCATCGAAAACGCCGCCGACGACTATTTAATCTGCCTCGAAAAAGCCTACGCACACGCAAGTTACATTACCGTCAATATTTCCTCACCCAACACCAAAAACCTCCGCGCACTGCAAGGCGGCGACGAACTGAGCGCGCTGCTCGAAGCCCTGAAAAATAAACAGGCGCAGCTTGCCGCTGCGCACGGAAAATACGTCCCGCTCGCCGTCAAAATCGCCCCCGATTTGGATGAAGCGCAAATCGAAGACATCGCCCACGTTGTCCAATCCGTCGAAATGGACGGCATCATCGCCACCAACACCACCATCGACAAATCAAGCCTCGGCAGCCATCCGCTCGCAGGCGAGCAGGGCGGCCTAAGCGGTCTGCCTGTGCGCGAAAAAAGCAATCAAGTGCTGAAAATGTTGGCGGAACACATCGACGGCAAGCTGCCGATTATCGGCGTAGGCGGCATTATGAACAGCAAGGACGCCGCCGAAAAAATCCGTCTCGGCGCAACCGCCGTCCAAGTGTACAGCGGCATGATTTATAAAGGTCCGGCATTAGTGAAGGATTGTCTGGCAGCATTGAAGTAAGCACGATTTCCAACACAAAAGGTCGTCTGAAAACCGGTTTAACTGGATTTAAACGGTTTTCAGACGACCTTTGTGAAAGTTGGGTTTTCAACCCAACCTACGCTTACTTATTTAGATTATGCTTGTTATTTAGTGGGTTATTTCAAAAATATATTTAATAAATAAACATATATAATATCCATAAAAAGAATCGCAAGCATACCGAGTTAAGGTATATGCACTGAATAACAATGTAAATATACTTATGATCACCGAAATCAGTAGGGTTTTCATATCTCTTATAAAAAGTAAATTTATCAGAGTGACTACTGAGAATAGACTTGCAATATAGCTTGATAATCTAATGAATGTAAGTAAATATGAAAATAATTCTGCATCCATCACTATTGATATCTTCATGATCCATAAGGTCACATAGATCAATGATGGAAGATTTAGCAAAATTTGAGCAATCAGTAAGAAGTAATTTTTTTGCTTCATTTTTTTTAATATTCTCAATTTGATCATGAATATCTTTAGTTTACCCCTAGCTATTCTAATAGTATGAAAAACCAACTGTATGATTTATAACTTGTATGATGCGGCACCATGCCCATAGGGACGTAAGTCATTCCTACCTTACACCTACACGAAAATGAGAATCTTGTATTTCAGTATCTGAATTAGATAACAAACTAACCATTTTCTTTATAGCAATGTTAGTGCGACTGTAAGTACATAAATTAGGTCTTCTAAAAGTTTTCAGACGACCTTTGTGAAGGTTGGGTTTTAAAATTGCTATTTTTCTTTACATTTTAGATCTATATACGCCCAAAAATCTTGATTTAGTTTCTCTTGTTCTTTTTGTGTTAAATGATCAATACCAATCCTATTAGATAATGGCATCTTTTGATTAGATTCTTTTAGCAAGCAACTAGAAAAGCTAAGAATTTTTCTTAAATCTAACTTACTATACTGCATATTCTTTCTGGGTTGATTAAAATAGTCATCATAAATTTCAACAAATGCCAAGTTCATGATGATTAGATTGTCAATGCTGCTTAAATTATCCAATTGTTTAGAGTCAATTGCCTGATTTCTGGATTTAATCAAAAAAACTATATTATTCAGATGATTGAGTTTTAATGTTACTTCAAAATTTTCTTGATCCATAATATCCTGTTGATTTTGCTTATCGGCATATGCAGCAACAGAAAATGAAAACATTAAAATAAGTAATAATATTTTTTTCATAAGAAGATTCTCAATGATTCTATAACTATAACACATTGTGTTGTCTATAACATTCTTCTTGACAGAGTGATGGCAAAAGAGTATTTCTTTGTTTCTGTGACTCAACAATACAACATGCCGTACATACTTCCAATGTATTAGGCTTTATTTGTTTTGTGCACCGATTGATAGGCTCTTCTAATGTCCACTTGCGGAATATCTTTATCGGATTTAGACCAGAATCAGGTTTTGGAGCCTTTCCATAATTCCCATAGCCTATTTCTTTATTTTTGTGATCAATACCGATAATGCTTGACGAACAACCTTTAGCATTATTTTTATCACATGCAGTAATTACCTGTTTGGCTATATCTGGTGTATTCTCCCATCCTAAAACATCAGTCCACCTCGATATATTGAAAGCATAAATATACAAACTTTCTCCACCGGCTAATCTAATTGGATCCTGCTGCGTAAACCGCCCAATCTCCGGATCATAATAGCGGAAGAAGTTGTAATGCAGCCCCGTTTCTTCATCATAATACTGATTCTGCAGACGGAAGGGTTGATGTATATCCAGTTTCAGACGACCTTCTTGGGTCAGTTTGCCCCAGCCGCTATAGTCGCCGCTCCAAACAATATTGCCTTTCTCATCGGTCATCTCGCGCGGGATGCCGATTTGATCGTTGTGGTAATACAGGATTTCTCTTGCCTTATCTAAGCCATTGTAGGTGGTGATTTGAGCAAGGGGTTCATAGTTTTGGTCTTCGGTGTAAACGTAGGTATAGGTTCGGTCTTTACGGTATTCCTGTAACAGACGGCTGCCGTCCCATAGGTATTGGATTTCGTTGCCGTCTGGATGGACTTTGGCTATGCGGCGGCCTATGGGATCGTAGCGGTAGCGATATAAGACGGTGTTTTGTCCGGGGCGATGGATTTCGGCTTCGGTCAGTTGATTATCCGCATTGTAGCGGTAATGTTGGATTTCGCCGTCATGCTGCTGTTTTTCGATCAGGTTGCCCAACGGGTCGTAGCGGTAACTGGTGCCTTGGTATTGGGTAAGGCGGTTGCCGACGATTCTGCTTCCGTCGGTAAGGTTGTGGGCAGGGTCGTAGCGATAGTGCTCGTCCGCGCTTTGGGTAATTCTGCCCCGTACGTCATAGGTGTAATCCCTGCTGCCGTTGGTTTGGTCTTCGGTACGGACGAGGTTGCCGGTAGTGTCGTATTGATAACGGCGACCGATAAGGACGGCAGGGTCTGCTTTGTTGTGGCTGTTCGGTTGGGCGATTTGTTGTTTCAGACGACCTAATGGGTCAAGTTGAAATTGGGTATTCAACTTGCCGATAGTCCGCTCGATCGGGCGATGCAGGGCATCACGCTCGATGTCGGCAAGGGTGGTACCGTCGAGGTTAATGTGGTGCAGGTGTCCGCTGCCGTAATACAGGCGGTTTAAAATTTCACCCGTAGGCAGGATGGTTTGGGTGCGGTTACCCAGTACGTCGTAACGGTGTTCGGTAATCTGTGCAGCGACATCTTTGGATTGTGAACGGCTGGTACCGGACGAAAGAGGTTCATCCAAGTGAATGAGCTGTTCTTTAACCAGTCTGTTGTGGTCATAGCCGAAGCGAAGCTCGCTATGGGCGTTGTGTGCTTGGATCAGACGGTTAAGTTTATCGTAGCGGTAGTGGGTGCTCAGGATTTCTCCGCCGTCCAGATGACTGTCTTTCTGACGGATGCGGCCGATACGGTCGCGGTGGTAGATAGTTGTCCGTAGCGGGCGGGTACGCACGTCGATGTTCCCAGACGCGTATTCTTCTTCGCGTATGAGTTCGCCTGCAGGGTTGTAGGTGTAACGTGTCATTTTGCCGTCAAAGCCGGTTTCACGGATCAGGCGGTCGCGCTCATCGTATTCGAAGGTATAGCTGTCGCCGTTTTCGTTGACGAGGGTTTTCAGACGACCTACGGAATCGTAACGGTATTGGAATGCATCACCCAGCGCGTTGTAGCGGACGGTTGGTTTGCTGTCATTGTCGTAATCGTAGGCGGTACGGTTGCCTTCGGCATCAGTCAGAACACTCAGTCGGCCAGCATGATCGTAGCTGAAGTGTTCGCTACTGCCATCCGGATAGTCGGTACGCAATGGTTTCCTATTTTGGTAATGATAGTGCGTGGTGTGGCCGGCTGCATCGGTAATACTTTCGAGTTTGCCCTCTTCGTTATAGGTATAGCGGGTTTGCTGGCCGGAACAGTCGGTTTGAGTGCTCAGGCGGTGGTGCTGGTCATATTCGAAAGTATAAGTATTGTTTTTTGCATCGGTAATTTGGGTAATTTGCCCATTTTCGTTGTAACGGTAACGGGTTGTATTGCCTTTGCTATCGCTTTGGGTTGCAGGTAACCCTTGTTCGTTGTACTCAATCAGGGTCTTTTGATTGTGCGGGAGGGTAATCTCTACCGGTCGGCGTTCTTGGTCATAACGGATGTGCTGGTTTTGTCCGCCTTCTCCGCCAACAAAGGTCAGCAGCCCGCATTCGTTATAACGGTAGCGGGTTTCACGTCCCATTTCATCAGTAATTTTAATGGGGCGGCCTAAAGCATCGCGTTCTGTCAAGACACTACTACCATCTGCAAAGACTTTTTTGACGACTTCGCCATGATGGTCGTAATAAAGGTGTTCACTACGCCCTAATGCGTCAGTGATTTGGGTATGCCCGTCGGCATAGGCAAAACGCCACTCTTCACCGTTGTCGGTATGGCTGCGCAATACCCGGCCTTGGGGGGTGTAATGGTCGTATTGATAGTAGGTATTTAATCCGGCCGTAGTTTGGTGACGAATCATCATGTGACGACGGTAGCCGAAACGTCGGTGAACGAAACCTTCGGCATCTTCTACCGCGACAAGATCGCCGTTGTCGTCATAACGGTAACGGACAAGAAGTTCCCGACCTTCAGGTAGATTATCGTTATAGCTACTCATACTGGTAAGGCGGTAAACGGGGATCTGCGTTAAAGGGCTGAGATTGTCAAACTCAAACCATATCTCACGTCCCAGTTCGTCAATAACGGTATGAGGCAAGCCGGTATCTTCATTGTAAACAATGCGATAGCCGTTGCCATGGCGGTCGCTTACCTGTGTTAGGGCGTAAGTGCCATTACCGCTGCCACTACGATTGGTGTCATTCAAGTGTAGGGGTGAAAATCTATGTCTGCTGCTACCGTCCAGATTACTGATTTGATAGCTGCCATTATCGATTCGTTCGAAGATGATTTGTTCTGCTTCAAACAGAACCTGTCCTTCATCTTCCTCCAGTTCTGGCAGATCAAATGTACGTCCCTGATTATCGGTATAGGTAAAACGACCGTCTTTGCGCTCTAGTTTGGCGCTTAATGTGGTGCGCCAGCCGCTACCCAGCCAACTTTCTTCCAAATCAGAAAAATAGCTGCGGCTCCATACAAACGGCACCAAGCCATCAAAGGCAAAATCAGTTTCATCCGGTAAAACTTTTATGCCTGAAATAGGATTAACAGGACGCCCAATTAATTCGGCAATCTTACAAGGGATACAGGTTTTATCGGTTTTTGCAAAACCATTAAAGAAAAAGCTATCAGAACCGCCCACCGGCATTGCTGGTGCTTTGACGCGAACGATTTTAGGGGAGGCAAGGATGATTTCACCGTTTTTCAATTTAATGTAGCTTCCGCCTCCGCCACTGATCATTACCTCATCTTGACCGACGATCATTACTTTGGCAGTACTACTGGTCAGCTCAAGGTCTTTTTTTGCGCCAATCTGCATCTTGTTATTTTTTGCCTGTATTTCAACCTTGCCTTGGGCTGCATGGATTTTAATGGCTTTATTTTGTGCAAATAGGTTGATGCTTTTTAGTGCGTGTGCAGTAAAGTTCTTGCCGGCGCTGACATTACTGTCCTGCATGCTGACCCAGTGGATATGTCCTTGCGCTGTATTCAATATGCTTTGTTTGGTGCTGGCGGCCAGACCGTCAGGAGCGGAAATGACGATTCCCGATTTTTTCAATTTCTTTAAGTTGCTGTTGATGTGGTTTGCTTGGGCAATGCTTTCTGTTGCGGTATTGCCCGCACGTTTGGCAGCAGTATCCAGTAATTTGGCAGCGACCAATGCTTTTCGCATGCGTCGTATCGCCTTGCCCATCTCTAGAACTTCGCCTTTTGCACCTCCCTGAGCATCCGAGCTGACGAGTATGCCTTTACCCGCCCGTACGGCGCCCCAACCGTCGGTTCTGAGTTCGAAGCCTTCGCCGTTCT
>NZ_KV838076.1:0-27255 GCF_001838645.1 Neisseria sp. HMSC70E02
TGTCGGGTGAGGAAAAATTGGTGAAATGGGGCGGTAACAAATATATGTTCTTTTGGGAACGCGACGGTGGCGACCCGCGCATCATGATGCAGTTTGGTGCTGAGAAAAAAGACGGAACGAAGCGCAGCGAAGCCGAAGTCCTTGCGATTTGGGATACGGTTTTGCCGACTTTGAAGCCTGTGAAGCAATAGCGATGAAAAGGTCGTCTGAAAACGCAGCTTCCATGGTATTAAACCTTGAACATAGCTTTCAGACGACCTCCAACCATAATCATTGCCATTCGGACTGGAAAATATCCAACCCGCCCTTCCCTCGCAAACGGTATCAAAACTATTCCACAAACCGCATGATGCCAAGCAGCCGGCAAACGAAAGGTCGTCTGAAAACCTGAAACAAGATTTTTCAGACGACCTTTTGATTTGGACTTGTTATAGTGGATTAACTTTAAACCAGTACGGCGTTACCTCTCCTTAGCTCAAAGAGAACGATTCTCTAAGGTGCTGAAGCACCAAGTGAATCGGTTCCGTACTATCTGTACTGTCTACGGCTTCGTCGCCTTGTCCTGATTTATGTTAATTCCACTATAATAATGTTCTTCCCTATTTGAACTTACTCCAGCAAATTTTTCATATTTTCCAGTCAATCCAAAAAATAAAAAGCACGGTAATCAACCGTGCTTTTTGTAAAGCAAATCTGCTTATTTGTTTTTGTGCGAACGAAGATAATCCAAGGTTTTGAGCTGGGCAATCGCTGCGGCCAAGGCTTTGTGTGCTTCAGCCAACGATTTATCGTCTTTGGCTTGAGAAATGCCGGTTTCCGCCGCCTTCTTGGCAGCTTCCGCGCGCTCCCGATCCATCTCGGAACTGCGTACGGCAACATCCGCCAACACAGTAAGTTGGTTGGGCTGCACTTCCAGCACTCCGCCGGAAACGGCAACAAGCACTTCTTCGGCTTCGCCCGGCACGGTCAAACGCAATGCACCGGGACGTACCAAACTCATAATCGGCTCGTGTCGCGGATAAATACCGAGCTCACCTTGAACAGTCGGAACCACTACAAAACTGGCTTCGCCTGAATAGATGTTCTGCTCGCTACTTACCACTTCAACTCGCATGATGCTCATGCCGACCTCCTTAGTTTAAGGTTTTCGCTTTCTCGACCGCTTCTTCGATACCGCCTACCATGTAGAAAGCTTGTTCAGGCAGATGGTCGTATTCACCGTTCAAGATAGCTTTAAAGCCGGCAATGGTGTCACGCAGCGATACATATTTGCCGGGAGAGCCGGTAAATACTTCGGCAACGTGGAACGGTTGCGACAGGAAGCGTTGGATCTTACGCGCACGCATCACGGTCAGTTTATCTTCGTCTGACAATTCGTCCATACCCAGAATGGCAATAATATCGCGCAATTCTTTGTATTTTTGCAGGGTAGATTGTACGCCGCGGGCTACGTCATAGTGCTCTTGACCCAATACCATCGGATCCAGTTGACGTGAAGTGGAATCGAGCGGGTCAACTGCGGGGTAAATACCCAAGGAAGCGATATCACGGCTCAATACGACAGTAGCGTCCAAGTGGGCAAATGTCGTTGCAGGAGACGGGTCAGTCAAGTCATCTGCAGGTACATATACGGCTTGAATGGAAGTAATGGAGCCTGTTTGGGTAGAGGTAATACGCTCTTGCAAACGACCCATTTCTTCAGCCAATGTCGGTTGGTAACCTACTGCTGAAGGCATACGACCCAACAATGCGGATACTTCGGTACCGGCCAGGGTGTAACGGTAAATATTGTCCACGAAGAACAATACGTCACGGCCTTTGCCGCTTTCGTCTTTTTCATCACGGAAGTATTCGGCCATCGTCAAACCGGTCAAGGCTACACGCAGACGGTTACCCGGGGGTTCGTTCATCTGACCGTAAACCATCGCTACTTTGTCCAATACGTTGGAATCTTTCATCTCGTGGTAGAAGTCATTACCTTCGCGGGTACGCTCACCCACACCTGCGAACACGGACAAACCACTATGTGCTTTGGCGATGTTGTTAATCAATTCCATCATGTTGACGGTTTTGCCCACACCGGCACCACCGAACAGACCTACTTTACCACCTTTGGCAAACGGACACAGCAAGTCAATTACTTTAATGCCGGTTTCCAACAGCTCAGTAGTCGCAGACAGTTCATCAAATTTCGGAGCTGTCTGATGGATGGCACGGTGTTTGTCGGTATCAATCGGACCTGCTTCGTCAACAGGCGTACCCAATACATCGACAATACGTCCCAAAGTGCCTTTACCTACCGGCACTGTAATCGGCGCACCTGTATTGCTTACAGTCATGCCGCGTTTCAAACCATCCGAACTACCCATTGCAATAGTACGGACTACGCCGTCACCCAGAAGCTGTTGCACTTCCAAAGTCAGGCCGTTTGCATCCAATTTCAGGGCGTCGTAAACACGCGGAATGGCATCACGCGGGAACTCCACGTCAACTACCGCACCAATAATTTGTACGATTTTGCCTTGGCTCATTATCGTATCCTAATTTCCTGTTCAGGTTTCAGACGACATTAAACTGCCGCCGCACCTGCTACAATTTCTGACAATTCCGTGGTAATCGCAGCTTGACGCGATTTGTTATATACCAAACGCAACTCTTTAATGGCATTGCCTGCATTGTCGGTGGCCGCTTTCATTGCCACCATACGCGCAGCTTGCTCAGATGCCATATTGTCACTCAATGCTTGGTAAACCACAGACTCTAAATAGCGGCGAACCAGATATTCCAACACAGCGACAGGACTTGGCTCATAACGGTATTCCCAACTGAATGAAGAATAACTCTCCTCGTCTTCTATCACATTTTCGCCGATAGGCAGCAGAACCTCCAATCGTGGTTCTTGACGCATGGTATTCACAAAACATGAATACACCAGATGTATTTTATCTAACTCATGCTTCTCGTAACGTTGGAAGATTTCAGTCAATGGACCAAGCAGCAATTCCATTCTTGGGGTATCACCCAAATTAATCGCACTGGCAATAACGTTCAAACCGATGTTTTGACAAGCTGCCAAACCTTTACTACCTAAACAGACGACATCAACTTCAATGCCTTGTTCTTGGTATTCTTGGACTTGCGCTAAGAATTTCTTCAAAACATTCGCGTTCAAACCACCGCAAAGACCTTTATCAGAGGTGATTAAAATGAAACCTACCCGACGTGTTTCACGATGAGGTGCCAATAATTTAATACCGTGATCTTCATGGGTTCGCGCCAAATGACTCATAACTGTCCGCACTTTTTCGGCATACGGACGCGCCAAGCGCATCCGTTCCTGAGTCTTCCGCATTTTAGAGGTTGAAACCATCTGCATCGCTTTAGTGATCTTTTGGGTATTTTGAACACTACGGATTTTGGTGAGAATCTCTTTTCCGACTGCCATTTCAGACTCCTTTCATTTCAGCTCTTAGGCTTGGTAAGCATAAGAAGATTTGAAAGAATTCATGGCTTCGGTCAATGTTTTTTCACTTTCATCGGACATCGCACCTGATGCGTTGATTGCTTCTAAAACACCAGGATGCTGAGTGCGTACAAAGCTCAAAAACTCCGCTTCGAAAGCCAATGCCTTGGATACCGGTACATCTTCGTAAGAACCATTATTAATGGCCCACAAGGTCAAAGCCATTTCGGCTGTATCCAAAGTACTGAATTGTTTTTGCTTCATCAATTCAGTAACCACTTCACCGTGTTGCAGCTGTTTGCGTGTAGCTTCATCCAAATCGGAAGCAAATTGCGAGAAGGCTGCCAACTCACGATATTGGGCAAGTGCCAAACGGATACCGCCACCCAGTTTTTTAATTACTTTGGTTTGCGCAGCACCACCTACGCGCGATACAGAAATACCGGCATTAATCGCAGGACGGATACCGGCGTTAAACAAGTCGGTTTCCAAGAAAATCTGACCGTCGGTAATCGAAATTACGTTTGTCGGTACGAATGCAGAGACGTCGCCGGCTTGCGTTTCAATAATCGGCAATGCAGTCAGAGAGCCTGTTTTGCCCTTCACTTCGCCATTAGTCAGTTTTTCAACTTCGTGCTCATTTACACGGGCAGCACGCTCCAACAAGCGGGAGTGCAGATAGAAAACGTCGCCAGGATATGCTTCACGACCGGGAGGACGGCGCAGCAACAGGGAAATTTGACGGTAAGCAACAGCTTGTTTGGACAAGTCATCATATACAATCAATGCGTCTTCACCGCGGTCGCGGAAAAACTCGCCCATCGTACAACCTGCATAAGGTGCAATATATTGCAGAGCCGCAGCTTCAGATGCAGTCGCAGCAACCACAATAGTGTGTTCCATTGCGCCATGCTCTTCCAATTTGCGTACTACGTTGGCAATAGAAGATGCTTTTTGACCGATTGCAACATAAATACAGATAACGCCTGTACCTTTTTGGTTGACAATAGCATCCAATGCTACGGCTGTTTTACCTGTTTGACGGTCACCAATGATCAGCTCACGTTGACCGCGACCAATCGGAACCATTGAGTCAATGGCCTTCAGACCGGTTTGCATAGGCTGGTCAACTGATTTACGGGCAATTACACCCGGTGCAATTTTTTCGATTGGCGCTGTGGAAGATGTGTTGATCGGGCCTTTGCCATCAATCGGGCGACCCAGCGCATCTACAACGCGACCAACCAACTCACGGCCGACAGGTACTTCCAAAATACGGCCGGTACAAGTAACTGTGTCGCCTTCTTTAATATGTTCGTATTCACCCAACACTACGGCGCCGACGGAGTCGCGCTCCAAGTTCATCGCCAAACCGAAAGTGTTACCCGGGAATTCGAGCATCTCACCTTGCATTGCGTCTGACAAGCCATGAATACGAACAATACCGTCTGTTACAGAAATAACCGTACCACGGGTACGTACTTCTGTATTTCCAGACAGATTTTCAATTTTAGCTTTAATCAAATCGCTAATTTCAGCAGGATTAAGCTGCATGAAAACTCTCCTAATTTGTCATAGTCGCATACAGGGCATTCAATTTACCCTGCACCGACAAATCCAAGACCTGGTCACCCACTTCAACTTTGACACCGCCAATTAATTCAGGCGCGACTTCAGTTGTAATCTGCAACTTACTGTCAAAGCGTTTTTTCAATATTTCAGCCAACTCAGCCAATTGATCTTCAGTCAATGGATAAGCACTGTAAATCACAGCGGACTTAGTATGATTGAATGACAAGGTTAAAGCTTGATATTGAGCATAGACTTCAGGCAATACAGGCAAACGTTTTTGCTCTACCAGAACAGTAATGAAATTCTTCAATTCATCACTTTTTAATTCAACGAGTTCGGCAAGTACATTTACCTTTTCAGAAGTATTGATTTCAGGTTGCTCAAGAAAAGAAATTACTTTCTGATTTTGAACAACCGCGGCTAATTCTTCCAGTCCGCCCAACCAAGACTCAATTTGGTTTTTTTCCTGCGCCAGATTAAACAATGCTTTCGCATAAGGTCTGGCAATCGTTGCGAACTCAGCCATAAGATTACAGCTCCTGTTTTAAAGCACTGAGCAGCTGCGCATGTTTTGAAGTATCTACTTCACTGCGCAAAATAGACTCTGCACCTTTAACCGCCAATGCAGCAACCTGTTCACGCAAAACTTCGCGTGCACGATTCATTTCTTGCTGGGCATCAGCTTTAGCTTGTGCTGTAATCCGCACTGCCTCGACAGTAGCTTGCTCTTTCGCTTCTTCTACGATTTTGGCGGCACGTTTTTCGGCGTTTGCTACCATTTCGGAAACTTGGTTACGCCCTTCAGCCAAGAGTTCTGCAACTTTCTTCTCTGCCTGTTCAAAATCGCTCTTACCGCGCTCGGCAGCAGCCAAGCCTTCGGCAATTTTTGCGGCACGCTCATCCAATGCTTTTGCGATTGGCGGCCACACGAATTTCATGGTAAACCAAACCAAACCGAAAAAGACGATGATTTGAGCGAATAAGGTTGCATTAATATTCACGTTAGTTAACCTTCGTACTAGTGTTAATCAAACAGACCGAAGTCTGTACCTAGACGGATCACGCCGTTTGATTATGCACCAAATGGTTTAACGAAGGCGAACAACAGTGCAATAGCCACACCAATCAGGAATGCGGCATCAATCAGACCAGCAATCAGGAACAATTTAGTTTGCAGCGGACCAATCAATTCAGGTTGACGAGCAGAAGACTCCAGATATTTGGAACCGACCATTGCGATACCGATAGAGGCACCCAATGCACCCAATGCTACGATCAAACCACATGCAATTGCTACCAAACCCATTTTTTACTCCTTGAGAAAACAAAGAAAGTTAATGAAAAACTACCTAATAAATTAATGTGCATCATGAGCTTGTCCGATATAGACAAACGCCAAGGCCATAAAGATAAATGCCTGCAGGGTAATCACCAAGATATGGAAAATCGCCCATGCCAATCCGGCAAGGATGTGGAAACCAAACAGAATCGGATCCAACACTTCAACGCTTCCAGATGTCGCCCAAGCGCCACCCAGCAAAGCAATCAGAAGGAACACCAGCTCGCCGGCATACATGTTACCGAACAACCGCATACCGTGAGAAACTGTTTTAGAGAGAAATTCGACCAGATTCAAAAGGAAGTTGGCGGGAGCAAGTTTGGCGCCGAACGGAGCGCTGAACAACTCATGAATCCAACCACGGATACCTTTGATTTTGATATTGTAATAAATACAAATCACCAAGACACCGATAGCCAACGCTAATGTGGTATTCAAATCTGCGGTCGGTACAATACGCAACAATGCATGATGGTTACCGGTAATGTTTTGCCATAGCCACGGGAACAAATCGACCGGCAGCATATCCATGGCATTCATCAGGAAAATCCATACAAACAGCGTCAAGCCTAACGGGGCAATGGCTTTTCGAGATTGCTCGTTGTGAATAATGCTTTTACACATATCATCCACAAACTCAAACAGAATCTCGACGGCAGCCTGAAAACGTCCGGGCACACCCGCCGTCGCCTTCCTGGCCCCACGCAAAAGTAGGAAACTTCCGATTACACCCAACAATACAGAGAAAAATATTGCATCAATATTAATAAAAGAAAAATCAGCAATATTATCCAAGCCTTGTCCTTTAGCGACATCGGAAAGGCTGGTCAAACTTTGCAAGTGGTGCGTGATGTAATCAGTAGCAGTAATTTTGTCACCTGCCATAATGCTTCACTCTCAACAATACTAAAAAAACCAAATGGCTGACACCGAGCAATCCGAACAAGAACGGAAAG
This sequence comes from Neisseria sp. HMSC70E02, assembly GCF_001838645.1. Classification (NCBI taxonomy): domain Bacteria; kingdom Pseudomonadati; phylum Pseudomonadota; class Betaproteobacteria; order Neisseriales; family Neisseriaceae; genus Neisseria; species Neisseria sp. HMSC70E02. The sequence goes on from NZ_KV838076.1 coordinate 7,331, forward strand.
AATATCAAAGACTGATGCCAAACTGCGAATACGGCAAGCATCATTACCAGCGACAGCACTACTTTTAAAACTTCCCCAATAATGAACGCTTTACCATGATACAAAGGGTTACACTTGGAAAGTTTTAAAAGTAAAACTGCGAAAGCGGAGGGAATAAGATAGGAAAACCCGCCTGCGACAGCAGACCAAAATCCTGCCAAACCTGAAAATGCGGCGCTAATCAGCGCAACCGCTGCCAAAACCAGAATTTGTAAGATGAGAATCTGCTTCATAAAAACGGGAAATCCCGACAGTAATGCGAGGCTAAATATAATCAAGAAGCCTATGAACGTCAAGCAATATGTTAATCTTTGTGAGTTCATATCCAACTTTGCCTTAACGTAAGGCAAAGAGTTCGCATTATATCACGCATTACATACAATTACAGACATTAGATTGCAGAATTTTCAATATTTTCATCTTGATTCTAAAAGCAGGTCATCTGAACGTTTCAGACGACCTTCGACATCAGGCTTTATAAGGGTTTCTGTTTTATTTCGTTTAAAATAAAACGATAAAAATCAGGCAAGTCTTTGGCGGATTTTCTTTTCGCAGAATATTCTGTGATTCAGGACATAACCCACATTAATACCATCATCATTCAACAACTGCCCATCCCTCTTTTTTCAGACGACCCCACCTTCAAACGTCGTCTGAAACCCGTTTCCACTCCAACGCCAAATCATACAAGGCTTTTTTGCCTTCGCCGGTAATTTTGGCGGCAAGTTCGGCGGCCTGCTTGGTGGGCAGCTCGGCGGCGAGGATTTTCATAACGTTTTGGGCGGCATCGGGCAAGGTATCGTGTTTTTCACGGGGCGCAGGATGGAGGATGAGCACCATTTCGCCGCGCGCCTGATTGCCGTCGTTTTTCAGGGTCGTCTGAATTTCAGTAACCGTGCCGCTGAGGAAGGTTTCAAAGGTTTTGGTGATTTCTCGGGCGAGGGTCAGGCTGCGTTCGGGGAAGAGGGCTGCCATGTCGGCAAGGGTGGCTTCGATGCGGTGCGGGGTTTCAAACATCACGACGGGGAAATCAGCCTGCGCCCATTTGGCAAGCAGCTTCTGCCGTTCGCCGGATTTCGGCGGCAAAAAACCGTTGAAGTAGAAATTGGGTTCGGTAACGCCTGCGACGCTCAATGCACCCATGACCGCGCTCGCGCCGACAACGGGGACGACCTTGAACCCTGCCTCGCGCACGCGGCGGGCGAGTTTCGCACCGGGATCGCAGACGGCGGGCGTACCTGCGTCGGAAACTTGTGCGACAGTGAGGTCGTCTGAAAGATGGTTGATGATTTTGTCCGCCATTTGCTGTTCGTTATGCTCGCGCACGCTGACGAGTTTGCCCTGTATGCCGTATGCGCTCAGAAGCTGTGCGGTAACGCGCGTATCTTCGGCGCAGATGATGTCGGCTTTTTGCAGGACGGCGAGCGCGCGCAGGGTGATGTCCGCCAAATTGCCGATGGGCGTGGCGACAACGTATAATGTCCGTTTTTCAATACTGTCGGCGGCTTTTTGAAGGTGTTTTTGAAACATGGCTTTATCAGGTCGTCTGAAAACAATATAACGATATTATACGGGGTAAACTTCCATGCGTCTGAACCACAAACAAGGGGTGGCGGGCGAAGATGCCGCGCTGGCGTTTCTTCTTTCGCAAGGCTGCAAACTCGTGGCGCGCAACTGGCACTGCGCTTACGGTGAAATCGATTTGATTGTCAAAAACGGTAACATGATTCTGTTTGTTGAAGTAAAATACCGCAAAAATCAGGGTTTCGGCGGTGCCGCATACAGTATTTCGCCGTCTAAGTTATTGAAACTGCAACGGTCTGCGGAGTATTATCTGCAACAAAACGGCATGACGGATAGCGCGTGCCGCATCGATGCGGTGCTGATAGAAGGAAACCGCCCGCCCGAATGGATAAAGAATATTACAGGTTGACGATATGACGACATTACAAGAGCGCGTTGCCGCCCATTTCGCCGAAAGCATCCATGCCAAACAGGAAGCCGAAAAAGTATTGGTCGAGCCGACTGCTCAAGCAGCGGAATTGATGCTGCAATGCCTGATGAACGACGGCAAAATTTTAGCCTGCGGCAACGGCGGTTCGGCTGCCGACGCGCAGCACTTCGCCGCCGAAATGACCGGACGCTTTGAAAAAGAGCGCATGGAACTTGCCGCCGTCGCGCTGACGACGGACACTTCCGCGCTGACCGCCATCGGCAACGACTACGGCTTTGACCATGTGTTCAGCAAACAAGTGCGCGCGCTCGGACGTGCCGGCGACGTTTTGGTCGGCATCTCCACCTCCGGCAACTCCGCCAACGTTATCGAAGCCATCAAAGCGGCACACGAACGCGATATGCACGTCATCGCCATGACCGGCCGCGACGGCGGCAAAATCGCCGCCATGCTCAAAGACACCGACGTGTTGCTCAACGTCCCCTACCCGCGCACCGCCCGCATTCAGGAAAACCATATCCTGCTGATACATGCCATGTGCGACTGCATCGACTCCATGTTGCTTGAAGGAATGTAAACCTTTTTTCAGACGACCTCTTTTAAAGGTCGTCTGAAACATATCCGCCGAACCCATCATCAAGGAAAAAAACATGAACATCAAACGTCATACCGCACCCGTTCTGACCGCCCTCCTCCTCAGCCTGACACTCAGCGGCTGTGTCGGCATACTCCTCGGCGGCGCGGCAGTCGGCACCAAATCCGCCGTCGACCGCCGCACCACAGGCGCGCAAACCGACGACAACGTAATGGCGGTACGCGTCGAAACCACCGCCCGCTCCTACCTGCGCCAAAACAACCAAGCGCAGGGTTACACCCCCAAACTCAACGTCGTCGGCTACAACCGCCACTTGCTGCTGCTCGGACAAGTCGCCACTGAAGGCGAAAAACAATTCGTCGAACAAATCGCCCGTGCCGAACAAGCCTCCGAAGGCGTGTACAACTACATCACCGTTGCTCCCCAAGGACGCACCTTCGGCGACGTAACCAACGACACATGGGGCACATCCAAAGTCCGCACCGCCCTTTTGGGCCTCAAACCCACCACGCAGGCGCGCGTCAAAATCGTGACCTACGGCAACGTGACCTATGTGATGGGTATCCTGACGCCTGAAGAACAAGAAAAAGTTACCCAACGCGTCAGCACCACCGTGGGCGTACAAAAAGTCGTTACCCTGTATCAAAACTACACCCAACAGCCATAGGATTGCCCCTTGACTGACAGGTCGTCTGAAACCTGATTTTGTTTCAGACGACCTATTACGATACAATCCGCCCGATTGATTTCATTTTTACCGATTTATCATGTCCAAAACCCCTAAATCCTCATTCCAACTCAAACCCAAACATTTAATCGGAGCCTTTTTCGGCGTCTGCATCATTGCTGTTGCCGCCTTGGTCATCGGCGTCATCAGCACCATCAAAAGCCACGACTCCCAAGAACGCGAAGCCATTAAAAACAAACCCGTTCCCAAAGACACCCCTGTCGAAGTCTGGCGCCCCATCGGCGCTCCCGAAGAGGACAGAACCAAGCCTGCCGCCAAAACCGAGCTTGACGACGACGAGAAAACCGATTCCCGCAATCCCGTCATCCCGCCCAAAAACAAATCAAACGGCAAAAACAGCAACACCGCCCCCACTGAGGACGAAGCCTTAGAAGACAAACCCGCCAATAACAAAGCAAACGCCAAACCTGCTGTAACCGAAGCACCCGATACCGAAGAAAAAACGCCGCGCAGCACACCCGCCGCAGCAGGCAACAGACGTACGCCGTCGGAACAGCCGGCCGAATCCAAACCCGCGGCGAAACCTGAACAACGCCAACCCGAAGCAGCCAAACCGGCACCTAAGCCGACGCCGAAACCTAAGGCCCCTTCCAAATCCAAAGAAGTCATCGACAATCTATTCTAGTGCGGACTGGCATTCGACTTTAATTTGAACTTCAGGCATCAGCCCCGAATCCAAAAAAGCTGAAACGTCCGCACGCCTCGTTGCAGTGTTCCAAAAGCAAGCTGCCGACTCATCCCTTTCCCTTTCAGACGACCTTTGTGCCGCAACAAGGTCGTCTGAAACCATCAAGGAAACAACATGAACGAAATCATCATCAAAACCCCCGAAGAAATCGAGAAAATGCGCGAACTGGGCAAACTCGTCGCCGAAGCCCTCGACTACATCGGACAATTCGTCAAACCCGGCGTAACCACCAACGAAATCGACAAACTCGTTTACGACTACCACGTCAACGTCCAAGGCGGCTATCCCGCCCCCCTGCACTACGGCAACCCGCCCTACCCCAAATCCTGCTGCACCTCCGTCAACCACGTCATCTGCCACGGCATTCCCGACGACAAGCCGCTCAAAGAAGGCGACATCATCAACATCGACCTGACCATCAAAAAAGACGGCTTCCACGGCGACTCAAGCCGTATGTTTACCGTCGGCAAAGTCTCTCCCATCGCCCAACGCCTGATTGACGTTACCCACGAATCCATGATGGCGGGCATCGCCGCCGTCAAACCCGGTGCGACCTTGGGCGACATCGGCTACGCCTGCCAACAAGTTGCCGAAAACGCAGGTTACTCCGTCGTACAAGAATTTTGTGGCCACGGCATCGGACGCGGTTTCCACGAAGCCCCGCAAGTTCTGCACTACGGCAGGAAAGGACAAGGCGTCGTCCTGAAGCCCGGCATGATTTTCACCATCGAGCCGATGATCAACCAAGGCAAACGCCACCTGCGCATCCTAAACGACGGCTGGACGGTCGTGACCAAAGACCGCTCCCTCTCCGCCCAATGGGAACATGAAGTTTTAGTGACAGAAACCGGCTACGAAATCCTGACCATCAGCCCTGCCACCGGCAAACCCTAATCTGTCAAACCATCCAGCTTTCAAAGCAAAAAGGTCGTCTGAAATATAAACAAGGTTGTTGGCGAAACCCGCAAACCTCGTTTTCAGACGACCTTTTTAAATTGCCCCTACCAAAACCATTCCCGACCACCCAATCCAGATCCAAACATCGGGCTGAGATATAGACAAATCTGCCCATCTCCACTGCACTTTCTCCATAATTTCATGCAAAACAATTATGTATAATAAATAATGTCAAACGCAACATTCCCGAAACGACTGTTTATTTGTGTAAAATATTACCGATACCCAATTACTATCCTATTGTTTTAAATGTTTTTTCTTCTATAAAATATTTAACTTGGAAATATTTAGCCAATTTATGAAGAATTCTACAAAACTTCTTTCGAATATACTGTCTAACAATTCAGTATAGATAGTTTTCTATGTCGCAATTAATGATTTCCCCTGTAAGGAACTTTGCTGCCGAAAACTAATTTGCACTTTCCCAATGTGAAGAAGCAGAATTGCTTATCAACAAACAATACAGAAGAAAAAGGAATTTTCATGAAGTCGTTTGAGAAAATTGACAACATCCGCGATATCCGCAAAAAACTCGGTTTGAACCAAATGGACTTTTGGAGCCGTATCGGCGTAACTCAGTCCGGTGGTTCACGTTACGAATCCGGCCGCAATATGCCCAAACCTGTACGCGAGCTGCTGCGCTTGGTACACATCGAACGCGTTGACTTGGCAAAAGTAAACCGCGACGATTTGGCGATTGCCTCCCTGCTGAAAAACCGCGACCCTGAGTTGTACGCTTCCTTGAAAAAAGAAGCCAAATCCGACAAAGGCAAATAAGCCCGTTTCGATTTGTTTCAAAAAGGTCGTCTGAAACGATATTCCGTTTCAGACGACCTTTTTGCGCTATAATCCGCAATTATTTTTTAAACAGACGTTTGCCCGCAAACCCTTTTACAGACAGCATTTTTTACCATGTTAGACAAATACAATCCCGCCGAAATCGAATCCAAACACTATCAAAACTGGGAAACCCAAGGTTATTTCCAGCCCGATATGGATTTGACCAAACCGTCTTTTTCCATCCAACTGCCGCCGCCCAACGTAACCGGTACGCTGCACATGGGCCATGCCTTCAACCAAACCATTATGGACGGTCTGACCCGCTACTACCGCATGAAAGGCTGCAACACCGCCTGGATTCCCGGCACCGACCATGCGGGCATCGCCACGCAAATCGTGGTCGAGCGTCAGCTTGCCGCGCAAAACGTATCCCGTCATGACTTGGGCCGTGAAAAATTCTTGGAAAAAGTGTGGGAATGGAAAGAAGTTTCCGGCGGCACAATTACGCAGCAGATGCGCCGCGTGGGCTGTTCCGCCGACTGGACGCGCGAGTATTTCACGATGGACGACGTGCGCGCCGAAACCGTGACCGAAGTATTCGTGCGCCTGTATGAGCAAGGCTTGATTTACCGCGGCAAACGCTTGGTGAACTGGGATCCCGTGCTCGGCACGGCGGTATCGGATTTGGAAGTGGAAAGCGTGGAAGAACAAGGCTCTATGTGGCACATCCGCTATCCGCTGGCGGACAATCCTGCCGAAGCCGTTATCGTGGCGACCACCCGCCCTGAAACGCTGCTGGGCGACGTTGCCGTTGCCGTCAATCCTGAAGACGAACGTTATACCCATTTGATCGGCAAAGAATTAATCCTGCCGCTGACCGGCCGCACCATTCCCGTGATTGCCGACGAATACGTTGAAAAAGACTTCGGCACAGGCTGCGTGAAAATCACGCCTGCGCACGACTTCAACGACTACGAAGTCGGCAAACGCCATGACACGCGCTTGGTTAACGTGTTCGATTTGGAAGCCAAAGTGCTGGCAAACGCCGAAGTGTTCAACTTCAAAGGCGAAGCGCAACAAGGTTTTGCCCTGCCTGAAAAATACGCAGGCTTAGACCGCTTTGCCGCGCGCAAACAAATGGTTGCCGATTTGCAGGAACAAGGCTTGTTGGTCGAAATCAAAGCACACACGCTGATGACGCCGAAAGGCGACCGCACCGGTTCAGTGATTGAGCCGATGCTGACCAGCCAATGGTTTGTCGCCATGTCCGCCACACCAAACGGCGGCGAGCCGGACAGCGAATTCAAAGGCCTGAGCCTCGCCGACAAAGCCAAAAAAGCCGTCGACAGCGGCGCGGTACGCTTTATCCCTGAAAACTGGGTCAATACCTACAACCAATGGATGAACAACATCCAAGACTGGTGTATCTCGCGCCAACTGTGGTGGGGGCATCAGATTCCCGCGTGGTACGACGAAGCAGGCAATGTTTACGTCGCCCGCAATCAGGCGGAAGCCGAAAAACAAGCCGGTAAAACAGGCTTGACCCGCGAAGAAGACGTATTGGACACATGGTTCTCCTCCGCGCTCGTGCCGTTCTCCACGCTCGGCTGGCCGTCTGAAACCGACGAACTCAAAGCCTTCCTGCCGTCCAACGTCTTGGTAACAGGCTACGAAATCATCTTCTTCTGGGTGGCGCGCATGATTATGATGACCACCCACTTCACCGGCAAAGTACCGTTTAAAGACGTGTACATCCACGGCATCGTGCGCGACCACGAAGGCAAAAAAATGTCCAAATCCGAAGGCAACGTCATCGACCCCGTGGATTTGATTGACGGCATCGACTTGGACAAGCTGCTGGTGAAACGCACGACCGGCCTGCGCAAACCCGAAACCGCGCCGAAAGTGGAAGAAGCCACGAAAAAACTCTTCCCCGAAGGCATCCCCAGCATGGGCGCGGACGCATTGCGCTTCACCATGGCGAGCTATGCCAGCTTGGGTCGTTCGGTCAACTTCGACTTCAAACGCGCCGAAGGCTACCGCAACTTCTGCAACAAAATCTGGAACGCCACCAACTTCGTCTTGATGAACACCGAAAATCAAGACTGCGGCTACGGCGCAACCGCCACCGAACCGCGCGGCTACTCCTTCCCCGATATGTGGATCATAGGTCGTCTGAATCAGACCATCGAGCAAGTAACGCAAGCCTACGAAACCTACCGCTTTGATTTGGCGGCGGAAACCCTGTACAGCTTCGTGTGGAACGACTATTGCGACTGGTATCTGGAACTCGCCAAAGTACAGCTCCAAACCGGCTGCGCCAGCCGTCAGCGCGCCACACGCCATACCTTATTGCGCGTACTCGAAGCCGCCCTGCGCCTGCTGCATCCGATTATCCCGTTCATCACCGAAGAACTGTGGCAAACCGTCGCCCCCATGTGCGACGCCAAAACCGCCGACAGCATCATGCTTGCCCGCTTCCCCGAAGCCGACCGCGAACAAATCGTTCAGACGACCTTCGAGCAAATGACCGTGTTGCAGGATTTGATTGGCGCCGTCCGCAACCTGCGCGGCGAAATGGGCATCCAGCCCAACGTGAAAGCCCCGCTGTTTGTCGAAAGCGCGGACGACCTGGCGGACTACCTCAAATACCTGCCGATGATGACCCGCCTGACCGAAGCACAGCAAGTCGCCGCCCTGCCCGAAAGCGAAGACGCACCTGTCGCCGTCTGCAACGGCGCACGCCTGATGCTGAAAGTCGAAATCGACAAAGCCGCCGAAACCGCCCGCTTGAGCAAAGAAGCCGAAAAGCTGCAAAAAGCCTTGGACAAACTCAATGCCAAACTTTCCAAACCCGGCTACACCGAAAAAGCCCCCGCGCATCTGGTGGAAAAAGACAAAGCCGATTTGGCGGAGTTGGAAGATAAGATGGCGAAAGTTCAAAATCAGTTGGCGAAGTTGAAAGACTAAATCAGCCCTGCATTTGAAGAACAAAGGCTACCTGAATACCAAAAATGGTCTTTCAGGTAGCCTTTGTTTCGTTTGGTTTTACCTACTCTGCTGCAGCCTTCAACTCCATCGCTCGGGTATAAAACGCGTGGACATCCATTCCCGCCTCTGCAAAGGCGGCAATCGGAATAAAATAGACGATGTTACGGTCGATATAAAACAACAGGAATGCTTGGTCTTCGATGATACGTTCCACGCCTGCCCAATGATGGAAATGCCTGCTGCGCCCTGCCTCCTCCTGAGTAAGGCCTTCGGCTGAAAGGATGACGGAGAAACGTCGCCCATCCAGAGGATGGCTGACTATGCGGGTAAAGCTGCGATATATCCAACGCTGCTCAAAATACGTTACCATGGTGGTGGCGTAGATGAGACCCGCCATTATCCATAGGGAGCTGCCGTCGTCCCCAGCTTTATACAGACAGTACTCCAAACTGTCAGTTTGCGAATCGGCAAACAGATAGCAGTTTTGAATATAGGTATTGTTGATGCCGTTAAGCAACCAACAAGCAAAGACGAATAGAATGCCCCACATCAGCAGGAAGGCAGCCGAACCAAACCAATATTTGCGCCGCCAATCAGGCTCTATATAACGCAAAAGCCGCTTTCCCGCATAGCGTCTGTCTTGATCAGTAGGAGAGAAGGATATTTGCAGGTGGTCAGTTTGCCGGGGTTCTGTGTACATAGCGCATCCCAAGATTGCTCGTGATTCAGGCAATCCCATTTTATGTGAAATAAGCCGTGTGGTGCAGTTTTATCGATGCAAAACCGACCTGTCCCACAGTTTGGAATTTCGTGAAAAGGTCGTCTGAAACGCCGTTTCCGTCTCTTTAATCGTTTTCAGGAGTTTCACACTATGCCTTGTACGGTTTGCCGCATACGCCGCAATCCGGATTTTTGTGGACGCGGAATGTCTGCCATTTAGCGGTGAGCGCATTGTAGGTCGTCAGTTTGCCGTGTGCCGGTTCGCCTGCGCCGGTGAGGATTTTAAGGGCTTCGGCGGCTTGGGTGGCGCCGATGATGCCAACCAGCGGAGAAAATACGCCAAACAGGGCGCAGGCACCGTCGTCGGCGGTGTCACCGTCAAACAGGCAGGCGTAGCAAGGACTGTCGGGCAAATCGGGACGGTACACGGCGATTTGCCCTTCAAAACGCACAGCAGCGCCGGAAACCAGCGGGGTACGGGTGGCGACAGCGGCGCGGTTGATGGCTTGGCGGGTGGGATAGTTGTCGGTGCAGTCGAGGACGATGTCGGCGGCGCGCATGAGTTCGGTCAGGCGGGCTTCGTCCAGCTTTTCAGTCAAGGCGGTAATGTCGCACGCGCTGTTGACGGCTTTCAGACGACCTGCCATCACTTGCGCTTTGGCTTGTCCGATGTCGGCTTCGGTGAAGGCGGTTTGGCGTTGTAGGTTGGTATCGTCTATGGTGTCATGGTCGGCGATGATGAGTTTGCCGACGCCTGATGCGGCAAGGTATGGGAGGGCTGCCGCACCCAGCCCGCCGCAGCCGACGACGAGGACGCGGGCGGCAAGGATTTTTTCCTGCCCTTCGATACCGATTTCGTCGAGAAGGATGTGGCGGCTGTAACGGAGCAGTTGGTGGTCGTTCATGATGGGTCGTCTGAATGTTGTATCGCGGATGGAGTCGGCAAAACGGGCAACGCCGTCCCGATGTTTGCCCCCTGTTGTATAGTGGATTCACTTTAAACCAGTACGGCGTTGCCTCGCCTTAGCTCAAAGAGAACGATTCTCTAAGGTGCTGAAGCACCAAGTGAATCGGTTCCGTACTATCTGTACTGTCTACGGCTTCGTCGCCTTGTCCTGATTTATGTTAATTCCACTATAATTATCCGTATGCCTCATGCCAAAGGTCGTCTGAAACCTCAAACCGGTTTTCAGACGACCTTTTTTTGTTCAATCAGAATTCGATGTTTTCGTAGGCATCGTCAAATACGAACGGGCCGCGTTCGCCGCCGCTTTCGGATTCGAGGTGGATGCGGGTCATCATCATGGACTGGTCGACTTCTTTCATCATGTCGTAAATGGATATGAGGGCGATGTTGACACCGGTGACGGCTTCGGTCGTGATGCTTTTGCCGACTTCCGAGGAAACGGTTACGGTGGCTTTGACGTAGGCGAGTTCGACATCGACATCGAAATCGACGCGGACGTGTTGCAGCGGGAGGGGCTGGTAAAGCGGGACAAGCAGTCCGACCTGCTTGATGCCTTGGACGGCGGCGATACGGGCGACGTTGAGGATGCCTGCATTTTGGGTGGCGTTTTCCGCCAAAACTTTGATGGCGGAGGTACTCATGTTGATGGAGCCGCTTGCCACGGCGGTGCGGACGGTGGGTTGGCGTTTGTCGTTTTCGCGTACGGAATTGAAGTTGAACATACTGTGCCTGCGTGAAAAGAAGGTTTTATGGCGCAGTATTTTACGGGATTTCTACACTTCGGACTATGCTGCGGATACGAACGGCAGAATAATCGGACTGAAATGCACGGATGGCTTTGTTAAGGAATTAACGGCTTGACTTGTGCGGACGCGGGTTACATCAAGTTTCAGCGTTTTGCAACACCTTTTCCGATGGCGGTTTCAGACGACCTGCTATACAATGTTTTACGTTTGTTTTTGAGATAAATAAAGAGAGAAAATCATGCAACTGCATATCCTGAACAATCCAAAGGACGCGGCTCTGGCGGCGGACGCGGAATTTTTGAAACAGTCTTTATACAAACTTCTGCACGAAGAAGCTTCGCCGTTGGTAGTGGAAACGGTCAAACTGTTGTCCACTTCGGACGACAGCGCGGCTTTGATTGAGAAGGTTTTGCCGCAACTGGACGAACAGCAAACCCACGACCTGACGCTTGCCTGCGGCCTGTTTGCGCAGATTCTGAACATCGCCGAAGACGTACACCACGAACGCCGCCGCCAAATCCACGAAGAGGCGGGACACGGCGGTGCGGAAGGCAGCTTGGCGGAAACGGTACGCAAACTCAAAGCGGCGAAAATCGGTGGCAAGGTGGTTCAAAAACAATTAAATACGACCAATGTTACCGCAGTTCTGACCGCGCACCCGACCGAAGTGCAACGCCAAACTGTGTTGAACTTCAACCGCCGCATCCGCGCCCTCCTGCCCCGCCGCGAACGCTGCACCCATGCCGACGCGCTGGCGGAATTGCGCCGCGAAATCGACACCATCTTGTTGGGCTTGTGGCAAACCAGCGAAACGCGCCACCACAAACTCAGCGTCAACGACGAAATCAACAACGGCGTATCCATCTTCCCGATGAGTTTCTTCGAGGCGCTACCCAAACTATACCGCAGCATGGAACGCGAATTTCAGACGACCTATCCTGACGTTGACGTGCCCGACATCTTAAAAATCGGCGGCTGGATAGGCGGCGACCGCGACGGCAATCCGTTTGTCTCCGCCGAAACCCTGCGTTTCGCTTTCCGCCGCCATGCCGACGCGGTGTTCCGTTTTTACCGCGGCGAACTCGACAAACTCTACCGCGAGCTGCCGCTTTCCGTCCGCCGCGTCAAAGTCAACGATGACGTGATGGCGTTGTCCGACGAGTCGCCCGACGAAGAAATCGCCCGCACCGAAGAGCCGTACCGCCGCGCCATCGCCTACATCATGGCGCGCGTCATGGGCAAAGCCCGTTCGCTCGGTTTGGGCATGGGCTGCAAATTCGGCTTCATGATGCCTTACGCCTCCGCGCAAGAGTTTTCAGACGACCTCCACAAGCTGCAACGCTCCCTGCGCGACAACGGCAGCGCGCTTTTGGGCGAAGGCAGGCTCGCCGACCTGATCCGTTCCGTGTCCGTGTTCGGCTTCCACATGATGCCGCTCGACTTGCGCCAACACGCGGAAAAACACGCCGATGTCGTCGCTGAACTCTTCAAACACGCCGATTTGGAAGACTACGGCAGCCTTTCCGAAACGGAAAAACAAACCGTCCTGCTGCGCGAGCTGAAACACCAGCGGCCGCTGTCCAGCCCGTTCATCACTTACAGCGAACACACCCGCCGCGAAATGGCGATTTTCAACGAAGCGCGCAACATCAAAGACGAATTCGGCGAGAACGCCGTTACCCAAAGCATCATCTCCAACTGCGAACAGCCCAGCGACCTGCTCGCCCTCGCGCTGCTGCTCAAAGAAAGTGGTCTGTTGACGGTTGAAAACGGCAAACCGCAAAGCCGCATCAACATCGTCCCCCTCTTCGAAACCATCGAAGCCCTCGAAAACGCCTGCCCCGTCATGGAAACCATGTTCAGCAACGAATGGTACCGCGACCTGCTGCAAAGCCGCGACAACATTCAGGAAATCATGCTCGGCTATTCCGATTCCAACAAAGACGGCGGCTACGTTACCAGTTCTTGGTGCCTCTATCAGGCGGAATTGGGTTTGGTCGAACTCTTCAAAAAATACGATGTCCGTATGCGCCTCTTCCACGGCCGCGGCGGCAGCGTCGGACGCGGCGGCGGCCCGTCTTACCAAGCCATTCTCGCCCAACCGGCGGGCAGCGTGGCCGGACAAATCCGCATCACCGAGCAAGGCGAAGTCATCACCGCCAAATACGCCGACCCCGGCAACGCCGTGCGCAACCTCGAAACCCTCGTCGCCGCCACGCTCGAAGCCAGCCTGCTGCCCGATCAAAAAGACCCCGAACCCGCGCTCATGCAGGCATTGTCGGACGTATCGTTCAAATACTACCGCGAGCTGATTACCCACCCCGACTTCATCGACTATTTCCTGCAAACCAGCCCCATACAGGAAATCGCCACCCTCAACCTCGGCAGCCGCCCCGCCAGCCGCAAAACTTTGGCGCGGATTCAGGATTTGCGCGCGATACCGTGGGTGTTCTCATGGATGCAAAACCGCCTGATGCTGCCCGCGTGGTACGGCTTCGGCAGCGCAGTGGAAAGCCTGTGCGAAGGCAAACCCGAAACCCTCGCCGCCCTGCGGGAACACGCGCAGCACAACCCATTCTTCCAAGCCATGCTCTCCAATATGGAACAAGTCATGGCGAAAACCGACATCACCCTCGCCGAAAACTACGCCGGCTTGAGCGAATCGCCCGAAAAAGCCGCCGTCATCTTCGGCATGATTAAGGAAGAATACCAACGCAGCCGCAAAGCCCTGCTCGACCTTTTGCAAACCGACGAACTCTTGCGCGACAACCGCAGCCTCGCCCGCTCGCTTGCCCTGCGGATTCCGTACCTGAACGCGCTCAACGGCCTGCAAGTCGCCATGCTCAAACGCCTGCGCAAAGACCCGCACGACCCGCACACCCTCCTGATGGTGCACCTGACCATCAACGGCGTGGCACAAGGTTTGCGCAATACAGGTTAAGGCAGTACGAAAAAAGGTCGTCTGAAAACCGTTTCAGACGACCTTTAGACCAAGTGCAAACCGTAACGCGGGCTTTATCCGCGAAAACCCATACTGTTCTGCTGCATCACTGTGTTTGCCGGGGTACGGCAGCCGCTTCGGCGTTGCGGATGATCGACGTACTGACATACCTTAGCGCGGTACTGCCCCATATCGCCGCACCATAACATTTCAGACGACCCCGAGGTCGTCTGAAACACAAAAACAGCTTACGTCAAGGGAGCCATCATTATGTCTGACATTGTCTTTATATTGTTATTCGGCAAGCTTCAACCCCACAGAACAACCGACTCATCCGACACATCCGTCCCCTTTTGGCATTCGGCGGCAGGCTCGGCTTTGATTTATTTATGCATACGCATAGTGACAATCATCGTTCATGATTCGATTTCCAAAGCCATTGACAGCCTCCCCCTCATCCTGTTTCAAACCATCTGCATGTTCGGCTGCTTGCTTTTGTATTTCAAAATGTTGCGTACCACGTCTAACCCGAAACGCCGCCGGTTTATCTATTGGGGACTGGGCATTCTTTCAGGTATAGCCTTAACCCTACTGACCGAAAAATTGTTTTATTGGGCAAACTTATTTATTATGCATTGACTGGAGGGGCAACAGGCTACCCCCTCTTTTTTCAGACGACCCCGAGGTCGTCTGAAAACAAAAACATCTTACTCACAAGGAAATTATTTTATGGTGTTACTCTTTGCATCCATCTTTTTTGACATTGCTTTGATATTGGCATTCGGCAGATTTCAAGCTGTGGGGACGCTGGATTTCCCCGACAAGCTCTATCCCATCTGGAAATGGGCGGTAGGCGCGGGCGTGCTTTACACACTGAAACCTGCAATAATCGCCTACGCCTCTTATTCATCTGTCTCCCTCTTCGGCTGTTTACTGATTTTCGCCCTCTCATTCGCCACGTTCGCACTCTATTTCAAACTGCTGCGTGCCACCACTGACAAACCTACGCAGCACCGATCTATTTACTGGGGTGTCGGCATCGCTTCTGCATTTTTACTGTCTTTCGGTTTAGGCTATCTTGGCGCATTGATAAACCGCCTTCCGCAATAACCCTTTTCAGACGACCTTTTCCACACTTCCGCATACCATGCCGACCAAACCGCCCGCCTACCACATCACGCATAAAATCCGCCAAACCCGCCGCATCTCGCGTAAAAGCATTGCTTTTCTGTTCCTGCTGGCAGGTTCGGCACTGGTTGCGCTGACCGCCCTCCTGTTTGCCTGGATGGCGGATTTCGCGTTGGAAACGAATGCGGAGCTGGTGCAAAAATATCCTTGGTTTGCCTGGGTCGCCCTGCCCTTCGGGCTGCCGCTCATCGTCTGGATCACCCGCCGTTTCGCCCCCTACACCTCCGGCAGCGGTATCCCGCAAGTGCTCGCCAGCCTCGCCCTGCCCTACGGCGCCAACAAAACCCGCCTGATCCGCCTCCGCGAAACCCTCCTCAAAATCCCGCTGACTTTCCTTGCCATGTTTGCAGGTGCATCCGTCGGGCGTGAAGGGCCGTCCGTCCAAGTCGGCGCAGCAGTCATGAGCGCGTGGGGCGCATGGTGCAAAAAACACGGCTTCGCCTTTCGCGGCATGCAGGAAAACGATCTTATCGCCGCAGGCGCGGCAGGCGGGCTTGCCGCCGCGTTCAACGCCCCGCTGGCAGGCGTGATTTTCGCCATCGAAGAACTCGGGCGCGAAGTCATGCTGCGTTGGGAGCGGCAAATCCTGCTCGGCGTCCTCGCCGCCGGTTTCATCCAAGTCGCCATCCAAGGCAACAATCCCTATTTTTCAGGCTTCAGCGGCGGCGCGCTCGACAATATGCTCGGCTGGGTATTGGGCTGCGGACTCGCGTGCGGCATCGCCGGCGGACTGTTCGGACGCACCCTGTATCTCGGCGCCACCGCCTTCGCCCCCGCCAAATGGCGCGAACACATCCGCCGCCATCCCCTGATTACCGCCGCCCTCATCGGCATCCTGCTCGCCGCCATCGGCACGCTTTACCAAGGCAAAACCTACGGCACAGGCTACCACGAAGCCGCCCAAGCCCTGCGCGGCATCCACGAAGCCCCCGCCGGACTCGCCATCGCCAAATGGTTCTCCACCGTCCTGACCTACTGGACAGGTACGCCCGGCGGCATCTTCACCCCTTCCCTCACCATAGGCGCAGTCTTGGGCGAACACATCGCCATCCTCACCGGACTCACCCAAGGCACCCACGTCCTCGTTCTAATCTGCATGGCAGCCTTCCTCGCCGGTGCCACCCAATCGCCGCTCACCTCCGCCGTCGTCGTGATGGAAATGACCGGCGGACAAAACCTCCTCTTTTGGCTGCTCATCGCCTGCATCTTCGCCTCACAAGTCTCCCGCCAATTCTCCCCCCGCCCCTTCTACCACGCCGCAGGCACACGCTTCAAACGACAGGTGGAACAAAGCGGACAGAAGTGAAGCCTGATATTGCCGATGTGGGAAGGTGTAGGAAAGGTCGTCTGAAATGTTTAGCGATTCGTGGGCGAAGCCCACGTTACAAAGTTTGTTGGCAACACAAGTGCCGTAGCGTGGACTCTGTCCACGAAAATGATTGACACAAAAAGGTCGTCTGAAAACCCGATGTAGGTTTCAGACGACCTTTCATATTTGAACTTTCTATCGGTTTTGGCTGACTCGGTATCCGTAACGTGGGTTCTACCCACGAAGATAATTAACGGACAGGTTACCTGAAATCTTGAGTGGTTCGCGGGCGAAGCCCACGCTACAAAGTTTGTTGACAACACAATTGCCGTAGCGTGGACTCTGTCCACGAAAATGATTGACACAAAAAGGTCGTCTGAAAACCCGAACATCAAGTTTTCAGACGACCTTCTTAAGGTATAGGGATTCACTTACCCCGGCAATCAAGCCAAGAAAAAACCCTCGGTAGAACCGAGGGCTTGAAAAAACCCTCGGTAGAACCGAGGGCTTGAAAATTTGGTTGCGGGAGCAGGATTCGAACCTACGACCTTCGGGTTATGAGCCCGACGAGCTACCATGCTGCTCCATCCCGCGTCAGAAAGTAGAACTATACAGATACTTGAAAAAACTGTCAAGCACTTTACCGCTAAAATTCAGCAAAACATTACCCATTCAAAGTCCAGACGATAAAATGAGTTATAGCAATATTATGACTTTAAAGAGTTTAAACCAAAAACCGACCAATCAGGGCTATTCGGAACTTCATCGTAAATCACTCAATCTCAAAAAGCCTTCAAACATGGTTGCAACCGTTTTTTGTCTTTTCAATGCTGATACGAAACTTATCTCATAATACCTAACGGATTGTAAAACACACTGAAATAGAGATCTTCAAAGATATCCTGATCGTTTGAGTTTTGCTGATACTGCCCAAGCCCTATTAAGCCGACGGCCCATATCAAACAAACCATGATTGCCAATCTGACAATCAGGCGCTGTTTGTGCGGTATAAGGCTACACAGCCAATCTGCACATAGAAGCATACCCGACATCACCCAAACCACATATCCCCAACCAAATACACCAGATAACCCAAATATCGACCCCGGTATCATCAGGGTTAACATTAAACAGGGTAACAAAGGCAAGATCTCTTTCTCATCATTCAATCTGATATATAAAACAATAAAAATTACATTGGCAAATGTAGGCCAACCTACCGGAAGCCACAAGAAAAATAAGCCTGTCGACCAAATTAGCAAACCCATAGCTCCATTCACGGCAGGCAAGCACAAGGATAAGATGAACAGTATCTGCGCCATCCTTCTCAATAATTTGCTCAAACTTAGGTCATAGTCGAGTGGTAGTAGATTTCCCTGCATATTATTTCCTTATACGATAAATGACGGGCAATCAAAGGTCGTCTGAAACCTTGTTTTAGAGTTTCAGACGACCTTTTTGCCTTTACTTCAATCCAATGATTTTATTTCTTTGCCCTAAAGCCCAGCAGATGCTGCGTGGTGGCAAGCCATGCGCCGAAGACGCCTAGGGCGATGACGAAGCCAAACACCAGCGAAACTTCGCTGAAATAGAAGAAACGCCAGCCGATATTAAGCCCGTAGGGTTTGAAGATGGCATCTACCAACGGGCGCACGGCGGAGAGCAGCCAGCCGCACAGCCCCAAGCTGACGGCGGCGGAGAAGATACTCTGCCACATGGCTTGATAGAGGAAGGGGCGGCGGATGAACGATGCGGGCGCACCGAGCAGCTTGGTGATTTCGATTTCTTCTTTGCGGCTGAGGATTTGCAGACGGATGGTGTTATGCGCGACAAGGACGAACGCCATGCCCAGCGTCAGTGAAAGAAACCATAAAATTTTACGGATGAACTCGTTGATTTGATACAGCGTTTGCACCCATTCGGTGTCCATGGTGGCGGATTCGACCATGGGCAGCTTGACCATATCCTGATAAATCGCCTGCATTTGTGCGGGCGGCGTAGCGGGATCGGGCGTTACGATAAATGCGTCGGGCAAGGGGTTGCCGTCGAGCATGGAAACGAGGTTTTGATCGAGGTTGGATTGTAGCTCTTCCAAGCCTTCCTGCTTGCTGATGAAACGGATTTTGTTGAGGCGGGCATCACGTTCCAACAGGTTGCGAACGGTATCACTATCGGCTTTGGACGCATCGGTTTCCATATAGAGGGTGATTTGCGGCGACTCGTTGAGCTTGCCTAAAACGCTTTGCCCGCTTTGAATGCCCAAATACATGAAAAGCGGCAGAGTCATGGCGACGGCGAGCATCAGGAGGGTGAGCAGCGTACCGACGGGTTGGCGCAGGAGTTGTTTAAGCGCAGTGCGCGCGGATTCGACGTGCAGCGAGACGTAGTGAATGATGCTCATGCGAGTCGTCCTTTCGAGAGGCGCAGGATGCGGTGGCCGTAGTCTGCCATGAGGGTTTCGTCATGGGCGGCGACGATGACGGTGGTTCCTGCTTCGTGGAAGGTTTTGAACAATTCCATGATGTCGAGCGCGTAGGCGCGGTCGAGGTTGGCGGAGGGTTCGTCGGCAATCAGGAGGCTGGGTTGGTGGACGACGGCGCGGGCGATACACAATCGTTGCTGTTCGCCGCCTGAGAGGGTTACGGGATCGTCCAATTCGCGGCCTTTCAAGCCGACTTTTTCAATGGCGATGCGGGCGCGTTCTTCGGCTTTGCGCGGCTGATAACCGATAATCCGCAGCGGCAGGATGACGTTTTGTAGGACGTTGCGGTCATAGAGGATTTTGTGGTCTTGGAACACGATGCCGATATGTTGGCGCATGAAGCCGATTTGGTTGTCGCTCAATTCGCCCAAGTCTTGGTTGTTGAACCACACTTTGCCTTTGCTGGGTTTGGTAATACCGGAAATCAGCTTGAGGATGGTGGACTTGCCGGAGCCGGAATGGCCGGCGATAAATATCATTTCGCCTTTTTTGATTTGGAAGCTGACGTTTTTCAGGGCTTCAAAACCGCCGGGATAGGTTTTGGAAACTTGTTCGAAACGGATCATAAGGTATTCCTGGAAAGGGGTCAGAACAAACTTATCCACAGCTAATTCACAAAAGGATGCGCTATCGGAGATAGGTCGTCTGAAAAATAGGATATGTGCCGAATTATAAAGATTTCGGCGTTTTTTTGATAGTTTGCCCGGATATGGACGGCGGTAGGCAAAGCGTCGGACTGACGGCTTTACAACACAATATTACAGGCGTGATTGTCGCCACTATTTCATAGTGAATTAACTTTAAACCGGTACGGCGTTGC
>NZ_KV838076.1:27355-38118 GCF_001838645.1 Neisseria sp. HMSC70E02
TTGTCCTGATTTAAATTTAATCCACTATATTCAACCGTATTTATCCACAAATCTCCTAAAACAGGGAGGTCGTCTGAAAATTTTCAGACGACCTCTGAGCATAATAATCATCAAAAACCGCGTATCCGACTTAATCGCAGATACGCGGTTTGAGATTTGAAGCACATATTCGGGGCTTGCTTCCTAACCGTTCAGACAATACAAATGCAAACTTAATTGATGTCCAAACGTTCCATACGGTAGCGCATGGAGCGGAAGCTGATGCCTAAAAGCTTGGCTGCTTGAGTGCGGTTGTAACGGGTTTGCTGCAACGCCTGTTCGATAATGCCGCGCTCGATTTGGTCAAGGTAATCTTGAATCTGCATGGTGCGCGGGTCAAACGGCGGAAGCGGCTGGTGATCCAAAGTTTCGCCTTTTCGTGTTTCGGAATCGGCGATGTCGTCAAGACTGAGGTTTGGATGGTCGTTTTTGGGCGTCGTCGTGTTTTGGATTTGCAAATCATCCAGCTGGATAACTTGTCCGACAGTCAGGGCGACGGCGCGTTCGAGGATGTTTTCGAGTTCGCGGAAGTTGCCGGGATAGCTGTAATGCAGCAGGGCTTCTTGCGCTTTGGGGCTGAGTTTGTAGGTTTGCGTACCGTGGCGGTGTTTGTAGAGCAAGTACAGAATCAGCGCGCCCAAGTCTTCACGCATTTCGCGCAGGGGCGGCATGTGCAGGGTAACGACGTTGAGGCGGTAATATAAGTCTTGACGGAATGCACCGCTGTCAACAAGGGCTTCGAGGTTTTTGTGGGTGGCGCAGATGATGCGGACATCGACGAAAGTTTCGCGGGCATCACCGATGCGGCGCACAGCTTTTTCTTGGATGGCGCGCAGGAGTTTGACCTGCATGGCAAGCGGCAAGTCGGCAACTTCGTCGAGGAACAGCGTTCCGCCGTCGGCGTGTTGGAAGAAGCCGAGACGGTCTTGGTCGGCGCCGGTAAAGCTGCCTTTTTTATAGCCGAAGAATTCGCTTTCCATCAGGTTTTCAGGAATCGCGCCACAGTTGACCGCGATAAAAGGCTTGTCGGCGCGATCGGACAATTCGTGGATGGTACGCGCAGCCTGTTCTTTACCAGTACCCGATTCGCCGGAAATATAAACGGGCACGCCGCTGCGGGCGAGGCGGCGGATCAGGTGGCGGACTTCGACCATTTGGGGCGAACTGCCGAGCAGCCGCGGCATATCTTCTTCGCCGCCTAATTCGGGCACGTCTTCGTTCGCACGCATGGCGATCTCGCCGGTGGCAAAGCGTTCTTTCATGGAACGCAGGCTTTCGGGCACGGAGACAGAACCGCTCAAGTCGCGTTTAGGCGGCTTGGGTGGAGTTTTAGGCTTGTTGAATGCGGCAGCGACGGGCGCGGACGGTTTTTCGGTTGGCGGCTGGGCAATTTCGTCGGTGCTGTTGGAAACAGAAACGGCGGATTTAACCAGCGAACGCAGTTGGGAAAGGGTAATCGGCTTTTGCAGGTAGTCGAACGCACCCGCATTAAGGGCTTCGACCGCCTGGTCGGCATTACCGAAAGCGGTAATGACGGCGACAGGGGTGTCGAGCATGAGTTCGTCTATGTATTGGACGACTTCG
Organism: Neisseria sp. HMSC70E02; assembly: GCF_001838645.1. Classification (NCBI taxonomy): domain Bacteria; kingdom Pseudomonadati; phylum Pseudomonadota; class Betaproteobacteria; order Neisseriales; family Neisseriaceae; genus Neisseria; species Neisseria sp. HMSC70E02. The sequence goes on from NZ_KV838076.1 coordinate 28,979, forward strand.
AGGCCGGAGCCGTCGGGCATCCGCATATCGGTCAAGACGAGGGAATAGTCGTTGTTGTCGAGCTTGTCTTTGGCATCTTCTACGCCGACGGCGGTCTGCACGCGCAGCCCCATCTTCATCAGCGTCATTTCCATCAAGTCACGGATGTCGGCCTCGTCGTCGACGACCAATACTGGGTCTTGCAGCTTACTCATTGTGTTCTCTCGGTAAAATCAGTTCGAATCCATTCATTTCGGGGTGGTAATGGAGTTGGCCCATATTGGCGTGCGCCAGTTCGCGGGCAACGTACAATCCCAATCCCGTACCCTGTTTTTCAGTGGTGTAGAACGGCTCGAAGAGATGGTTGCGGACTTCGGGCGAAATGCCTTTGCCGTTATCGGCAACGACGATGGAAATGTGCATCCTGCCGCTGGGGCGGATCAGGACGGTAATCGCATTCTCATCCTGACGGCTGTGCCGCCACGCGTTATTGCAGAGGTTCCACATGATTTGCTGGATGTGCATCACATCAGCGAGGACGGTAAGGTTATTGCCGTCCATATTCATGCGCAGGCAGCCGATGGCTTCGGAATTGTTGAGCGTAAACTCTTGTTTGAAGTCGAGCCAGAATTTCATCAGGTTGATCGGCTCGCGGCTGATATTGTCGCGTTTGTTGAGCAGGGAGATGTCTTCCAACATTTTGTCGATGCGCTGGATGTTGCTGTCGATGATGCCGCAAAGCTTGGCTTTAACGGGATCGGGTTCGGCATCGTCATCACTTTCTTGCAGCAAATCGCTGGCATGACGGATGGCGGACATCGGATTGCGGATTTCGTGGGCGAGGTTCGCGGTAAGCTGTCCGAGCGAGGTGAGCTTGGTGGACATGGCCTCTGCTGCGACTTCGCGCAGCGAACGGACATACAGCATGAGCAGTTCCGTCTGTTCCTGAATCAGCGGGACGGCGCGGACGTGCATGGCGTGTTGGAAGATGTGGATATCGGTTTCAAACGGTTTGTCGGGATGATATTGCCAGCGTGTAACCAATTCGCCGAACACGACTTCCTGCTGGTCAACCACCAAACCGGGGAAATAGGTTTTTGCCTGTTTGTTGAAAAGCCAGACGCGCTGGGTGCTGTCGATAACGATAACGGCTTCCTGCACGCGGTTGAGAACGAGGCGGTTCAACCCGCTGATGCGGCGGTAGGCAAGCTGATGGCGGCTGGCAGATTCGGTCGCTTGCTCCAAATAGCGGGCGGCGAACGAAGTCAGCATGGCAACGAGGTAACACGCGCCGCAGAGCAGGACCGTAGTAATCAGGGGCTGCGTATCCCAATCAAACGGATGCAGGCGGATGCTGCCGTCAAGCAGCAGATTGAAGAAGAACAGCATGGACGCGTAGCCTGCGTACAGCATGGGATAATGCCCGTAGCTGAGGAGGCAGGACGTCGCGACGAAAGGAAGGACAAGGATGCCGAAGCCCGAATCGACTCCACCGGCGATATACACCAGTATCATCATCATCGAAATATCGACGACTGCGCTGGCATTGGGCAAATCCAAAGTCTGCCATTGCCAGTCCGGACGGGCGACGGATAACAAGATGAGGAAAGAATACAGCGCTGCCCAGCTGTAAAATTCGACGGGAGGGAATGACATGCCGATATGGGTGCCATTGCTGTAAACGCCGAAAGCATGCATAACCAACAGCGGCAGCACGATGGCAATGCGGGCAATATTGATTAAACCGGGTATCCGCTCGCTCAGGTTTCCCAGTTCCTGAAAGCCGGACTTACTCATATCCGCAACCCTTTTTGTTTATTTTTATCATTATTAGTACCTAGTACCTGTTTTTGAAATCGTTCTGCAATATTTCCGCAGACGGTCGTAAATATTTTTTTAATTTTGTCAGCATAACATAAAACGACCGTGTTTTCTAGGTTTTCAATGTGTTATCGTTTCCTCTGTTGCTTATTCGGAAGCTGCGGACAAGGTTTTCAGACGACCTGAGATGTCCAAAACCTTCCCTTTTTTGCCGCGTTTGCCCTCGATGTCGCAAATGCGCAATTTTTCCTGATGCGCCGCACCACGCTTGCCGACGGTTTCAACGATGAATTCCGCAGCCGTGGTTACGAGGACGTGTTCCAGTGATGCACCGTCGGTCAGTGACATCAACTGCAAACCGCGCCCTTTGGGCATGACTTTGAGTTCGCCGATGGAAAACGCCAAGAGGCGGTGGTCGCTGCTGGCCAGTACGATTTTGCAGTCGGGGTTGATGAGCGAAGAGGCATAAACCGCAATCGGCGGCAGGACGGTTTCGCCGCTGTCCACGGTCATCACCACTTTGCCCGCTTTCACGCGCCCGACCATGTCGCCCAGCTTGGCGATGAAGCCGTAGCCGCCGCTGCCTGAAAGCAGGTAGTGCTGTTCGGGCTGACCGGTGAGCATGGCGACGGGTTTGGCGCCGTTTTGCAGCTCGATTAACGATGAAACCGGCACGCCGTCGCCGCGCCCGCCGGGGATTTCGGCGGCATCGAGCGTGTAGGTTCTGCCCAATGAATCAAGGATGACGACGGGCAAAACGGTGCGGCCTTCAAGGGTTTGCTTGAGGCGGTCGCCTTCTTTGAACGCGGTCTGGCTCAAATCGAGGTTGTGTCCGGCACGGCTGCGTATCCAGCCTTTTTCCGACAGAATCAGCGTGATGGGTTCGTCGGCGGTGGTCTGTGTCAGCACCGCGCGTCCGGCTTCTTCCACCAGCGTGCGGCGCGCGTCGCCGAACTGCTTCATGTCCGCCTGCATCTCTTTGATAATCAGCTTGCGTTTTTCGTTTTCATCGCCCAAAAGGATATTCAGACGACCTTGTTCTTCGCGCAATTCGTTCAATTCTTTTTCGAGTTTGAAACCTTCCAAACGCGCCAACTGACGCAGGCGGATTTCCAAAATGTCTTCGGCTTGAATTTCGGTCAGCCCGAATGCCGCCATCAAATCGGCTTTCGGGTCGTCTGATTCGCGGATGACTTTAATCACTTCATCAATGTGCAGAAAGACTTTCAGACGGCCTTCAAGGATGTGCAGCCGTTTTTCCACTTGGTTCAAACGGAATTTCAGACGACGTGTTACAGTCACGACACGGAAATCCAGCCATTCCTGCAAAATCGTTTTCAGGTTTTTCTGCGCGGGGCGGTTGTCCAGCCCCATCATCACCAAGTTCATCGACACGTTGCCTTCCAGCGAAGTCTGCGCCATCAGCGTGTTGATGAAGGTATCCGTATCGATTCGGCTGGATTTTGGTTCGAACACCAGGCGCACGGGATGCTCGCCGTCGGACTCGTCGCGCACGCGGTCGATTAAATCCAGCATCAGCTTTTTGGTATTGAGCTGGTCTTGGTTGAGCTGCTTTTTGCCCGCTTTTGGTTTCGGGTTGGTTTGTTCTTCGATTTCGGCAAGGATTTTGGCAGAATTGGCGTTCGGCGGCAGCTCGGTTACGATGACGCGCCATTGCCCGCGCGCCAGTTTCTCGATTTCGTAACGCGCACGCACGCGCACGCTGCCTTTGCCGGTTTCGTAAATCCGGCGCAATTCGTCTGCCGGCGTGATGATTTGACCGCCGCCGGCAAAATCAGGTGCGGGGATGTACTGCATCAGGTCGGCAGTTTCCAGCGTCGGTTTCTTCAACAGCGCAATCGCCGCCTGCGTGACTTCGTTCAAATTGTGCGACGGAATCTCGGTCGCCATGCCCACCGCAATGCCTGACGCGCCGTTGAGCAAGACCATAGGCAGACGAGCTGGCAGGTGCAACGGCTCGTCAAACGCGCCGTCGTAGTTCGGCACGAAATCCACCGTCCCCTGATTGATTTCGGACAACAGCAATTCCGCAATCGGCGTCAGCCGCGCTTCGGTGTAACGCATCGCCGCCGCCCCGTCGCCGTCGCGCGAACCGAAGTTGCCGATGCCGTCGATTAAGGGGTAGCGCAAGGTAAAATCCTGCGCCATACGCACCATCGCTTCATAGGCGGAACTGTCGCCGTGCGGGTGGTATTTACCCAAAATCTCGCCGACCACGCGCGCCGATTTCACCGGCTTCGCCCCCGCCGTCAAACCCATATCGCGCATGGCAAACAAAATGCGCCGCTGCACGGGCTTCTGGCCGTCTGAAACTTCAGGCAGCGCGCGGCCTTTGACCACGCTCATAGCGTATTCGAGATAGGCGCGTTCGGCGTATTGACCTAAGAGCAGGTAGTCTTCGCCGACAGAGGATGGGACGGAAACGTGTTCGTTCATAAGGAAGCTGGAATGAAAGATAAAGGAAGGTATTGTAAAGGATAGCGAATGAAAATAAAAATGTCGGGGCATGGTTTCGCCGCGCATCTTTTTATAGTGGATTAACTTTAAATCAGGACAAGGCGCCGAAGCCGCAGACAGTACAGATAGTACGGCACCGATTCACTTGGTGCTTCAGCACCTTAGAGAATCGTTTTCTTTGAGCTAAGGCGAGGTAACGCCGTACTGGTTTAAAGTTAAGCCACTATATTTTTGAATGGAATTGCTGACAATCTAAATGGATTTGAGGTCGTCTGAAATGTTTTCAGACGACCTCTATAAACATCATGCTACATTTCAAAAGCAGGCATCAAGTCTTTTCACGTTCGTCCAACAGCAAAAACACCATCAGCGACAACAGCATCAAAACCGTCGTCAACACCATTGCCCGCGCATAATTGTCCTCCCCTGCCCTGCCCAGATACGAATAAATCAAAGTGGTCAGCGTCTGCCATTCCGGACGCGACAAAAACAGCGTGGCGGCAAATTCGCCGATACAGGTTGCCGCCGCCAAAGTCAGACCGCGTCGCAAAGCAGGTTTCAATAAAGGGGCTGTCACATACAAGGTCGTCTGAAAAGCATTTGCCCCCATACCGCGCGCAGCCGACACATAATCTTCAGGCAAATCGTCCCAAGCCGCCAGCACATCTTTTGCCACAAACGGATACGCCAACAGCGCATAAGTGGCGACCAACAAAGGCAGCGATGCCGTCCATTGCGGATAAAGCAGCAATATACCGGCGGCAATGCAGACAGGCGAAACCATAAACGGCAAGAACACCAAACCGCGCACCCACGCCACCCGTCGCGCAACCGCCGCATACATCACCCCCAGTACAACCGCCGTCAAAACCGCCATTCCCGAAAACCGCAGCGTATTCCATCCCGCCGCCAAGGTTTCCTGTTCCAACAACACACCCCAAGACCCGCCTGCCGATACCGCCAGAAAAACCACCGCCGCCAAAGGCAACAGGCAACACAGCAGCAACACCATTAAAGAAAAACCCAGCAAAACACGTTCGCCCAAAGATTGCGGGCGATGGGGCAGCAACGCACGGACCGCCTTATCAGAAGCCGTTTGCCGGCTCAAATACGCATACAGCAGCCCCGCCAATGCCGTCACACCCAACACCATCCACACCAAAACCGACGCCTGAGCCATATCCAGCTCATACATCACCAACTGATAAATCTCCACCTCGACCGTCGCATAACGGCTGCCGCCGAGCAACAAAGCCAGTCCGAAACCCGAAAAACAATACAAAAATACCAAACAAGCCCCACCCGCCAGCCAAGGGCGCAACACCGGCCATTCCACAAAACAAAACCGCTGCCAAGCCCCCGCACCCAGCGTCTGCGCCGACTGCAGCCTCGCCTGCGGCACCTGCAAAAAACCCTGATACGCCGCGCGCACCAACACAGGCAAGTTGAAAAACACATTGCCGTAAAGCAACAAATACGGCGTATCCTGCCAGCCCGCCCACAACACACCGTTTGCCCCGAACAAAGCCAACACACCCACCCCGACCACCAAAGTCGGCATCACAAACGGCAGCATCAAAAGCCGCAAAATCATCTCACGCCCGCGAAACGACAACCTCGCCAACGACCACCCCACCGGAATACCGAGCAGCAAAACCAGCACACAAGTGACCCCCGCCTGAACCACCGTCCAAACCAAGCGATGCTGCATATAATCGTCAGTCACCACCAACGACCAAGCCGACCCGTCATAAGCCGCCATCGCCACCAATGGCGCAACCACCATCACCGCCAAGAAGCCCAAAGGCAACAGCGCAAGCAAAACAGTGGCAGGAAATGAGCGAAACAGAGTTTTCATGGAACAGGTACGCAGGGTTTAAAACAGATATTGTAACGGATACAAAGCAAAGGTCGTCTGAAAAGGATTTTGAACTTTTCAGACGACCTTTATAAATGTTGGACTTTCGAATCAATCTATGCCTCTTGTCAAGCTACATTGACTCTTTTTTATTGATGATTATTACTACTAGGTTTATTGGTCACAGGAAGACAATTTTTCGTAAACTTTTGGTTTGTTTCGGTAATGCTGTTTTCAATAATTAACTCTCCATTTTTAACACAGAACCACATTGATGAAGACATCTTTTCATATTTCGAGGTCCTAACAGCTATAGAAAACGTACCTTTTTCCAGCAGTGGTTTCGGAATAAGAATTGCATTTTCTCCCACAAGAATAACTTTTTCTTTACTTGTAGGCTGCTGTTCTATAGAGGCTTTCAAGCATTCCTCTTTAAAGTTACCTTCTACTTTATGATAGCAACGGATATTTACATTGTATTCACTAATATATTCTCCATTTTGGGAAATCCCTAAAAGGACTTCCCAAATATAATCGTCATCTTCCAACTCTGGTGAGAAAATAATTACATTATTTTGTGTATCAAACAAAGCATCTAACTTAACTGTTTTTTTCTCATGCACTGCAGAAAAACAAACATAAAAAAGAAATATCACAATAGATGCGATTACGATTTTTGGGAAAATCAAATAAATGAATTTTTCTAAATTTAGTTTTACGTTTCTCATGACCAAGTCTTGGAACTTTACTAGATTAGCAGGTATGCCATCCTAAAAAATATAGAGATAGTTATTCTATTATTTTTGACAGGCACGACAATCCAATTGTTTGCAAAATGTTGAATGTGCCTAAGTTTAATATTCTTGTATCAATCATCCTGTATGAATCCGCTGATCGTTATAAACCTATCAACAACATCAAAATTTTTTGAAATCAGGCAACCTGCGTCTTATACAGCTACAACAAAATCTACTCGAAATCTTTTCCAATATTCTCCATAAAATGTAAATTTTGATGTAACCTCGGCACACTATCCCAACAGCTTGATATTCTACAGGGTTAGTGTGTAATTCGAGGCTGATTTAGTTACAGCCTCAAAATTTTTAAGCTAAAACATACCCTCGTAATACCATGATGTAATCAGTAATATTCTTACTGTTATTGTGTTTATTAATAGAGTGCCTTGTTCCCATATCAGGTATTTTATTGCCTTTAGCATCATACCTTAGAAATCGATAATAATAATCCTCTACAACAGTAGCCAAGGCTTCAGGATTATATTCAGTACCATCCAGAAATAAAGGGGCTGGAAGGCTTCCTGTACTTCTTAAAAGTTTTAACGATCGTAAAACTCGTGGTCTAGGAGCATACTTTTCAGATAACGTGTAGACATAAGGATCATATACTTTTTTCATTGCTTGACACCCTAATGCTACTGCGCTAAACATTTTTCCCGCATAATGATATTGCCATGCATGAGTTACCTCATGTACTAACAATGATGGATTAGGTGCGAGTTTGCCATCTTTACTTCTCTGAGTAAAATCATCCATATAATAAGGATGATAGGTTCCATCAATCATTTTATTGTTCAGATTTGGAGCAGGTGGAAAATAAATGTTTCCAAATGGTGTAACTGCATTATCTTCGACAAAGTAAAAATTCCGTTCAAAGAGCACAATTTTATCCATATCCAATGGATACAATGGATTAGTAAAAATTTGTCGTAGTATTTTCCGTTCGTTTTCTGTAAGTTTTCGACTTCTTACAGGGATAATTACCTCTTTTCTTTGTTGCTCTTCCCATTTTTTTATTGTCTGAACTTCAGACTGTTTTAGTTTAATGATATGTGGCTTATTGGGCTTTGAAGTAAATAATGGACAGTGTGTGTGAGTATGAACGATTCCTCCATTATAAAAAAACTCGAAGGTAACTCCTGTTTCCGTAATATCGGAAGGTTCATCGAACTCTATCGGAATTATATTCGTAATAAAACTCTTCCCTGATTGTTTACTAAACTTTTGATTTTGCGAATATTCAAATAAAAAAGATTTTCTCTTTCTTTTACTATAGGAAGTAAAACGATATTCGACTAGATTTTTGTTTTGTCCAATAAAAAGAGAAGTTTGAACTTCTATATAAACATATCTTTTAATTTTACTCATAATAACTTCCTTAGAAATTTTGTAAAAGATGAACCACAAGCTGTTCCTCTTTTTCTGTAATGAAAACTTCGGTAAATCCGTTTTTATCAGTCTTCCCATACATGATTCTGCCATCTTCGTATCTAACCATGTAAGGGATATTTGAATATGGTACCCCATAATCATCGACAAAATGAAACTGTTGCTCACAGATTTCTTGAAATATTGGTAAAAAGGTATAAATCTGTTTAGGCCCCGTCACCTCCAACGGCGCCTTCACTCGCACCAGCTTCGGACTCCCAATCTCCACTTCCCCGTTGCTCAGCTTGATATACGCCCCTTTGCAGGTAATCAGGATCTCTTCCTTCGCCGCAATGGTGATTTTCCCTGCGCTGCTGGTCAGCACCGCATCCTTCAGCGCATTCAGCTGCAGCTCGTCATTCTGTGCCTGCACTTCCACTTTGCCCTGATTCGCCTGCACCTTGATGCCGCTGCTTTGGGCAAACAGGTTGAGGCTCTCTACAGCATGGGCGGTCAGGCTTTGGCCGGCGGTGATGTCGGTATGGTTGCCGCTGACGAGGTGGATGTTTTCATTGGCAGTGTGCAGTTGGCTTTGTTGGGTTGCGGTGGCGATGCCGGCGGGGGCGGTTTGGATCAAACCGGCCTCTTTCAGGTCTTTGAGGGCGTCTTTCAGACGACCCCTTTGGGTTTCTTCATCGGTGTGGTGGTTGTTGGCGGTTTGGGCGGCTTTGTTCAGGCTTTTGGCGAGGGAGAGTGCTTGTTCAATCTGTGCTATGGCATCGTCCATATCCAGCACTTTGCCGCCGGCGTCTTGGTTTTGTGCGCTGACGAGTATGCCT
>NZ_KV838077.1:0-3144 GCF_001838645.1 Neisseria sp. HMSC70E02
TATGAGTGTCCAAGATTTGGGGGCCAGTTCAAACTGATTTTTCGGTTTTCAGACGACCTTTTTGTAAAGTGTTCCCGTTCAGCGGCTGAACGCTGGATACACGGCAGCAAGTAACAGATATAGTGGATTAACTTTAAACCAGTACGGCTTTGCCTCGCCTTGTCCTGATTTAAATTTAATCCACTATAAAAAGGATTGGGGCAGGGTAATGCCAACCAGTTTATTGAAAAGAGTGCGGGATGGCGATGAAGATTAAAGCGGTTGATTCGTTGTTTTTTGCCATCATCCACACTAAAAAAGGTCGTCTGAAAACATACTTTCAGACGACCTTTTCAAGTTTGGCTTCCGTATCTGTCAAACAATCCGATCGGATACAGCCGCGTCAATCAATAACGGCCCGGAACGGTTCCCATACGCTGTTTCAGCGAGGTTTGCGGCTCATTGAACAGAGATGCGTAGAAGGTCGCGTTGGTCATGACTTTTTTGACGTAGTCGCGCGTTTCGGTGAAGGGGATGGTTTCGGCGTAAATCGCGCCTTCTAGAGGCATAGAAGCCTGCCAGTTGCGGGCGCGGCCGGGGCCGGCGTTGTAGCCTGCGGTTGCCATCACTTCGTTGTTTTGCAGGCGGCGTTTGGCATCTGCCATATACCATGTACCCATGCGGATGTTGCCGTCCATGGTGTAGAGTTCGCTGCTGCTCATGCCGATTTTGCCGGCGATTTCGCGGGCGGTGGCAGGCATAACCTGCATCAGGCCTTGCGCGCCGACGCTAGATTGCGCGCCCATGACGAAACGGCTTTCTTGACGGATCAGGCCGTAAACCCAAGCGGGGTCGATGCCTGCTTGCGAGGCGTAGCGGACGGTGGTCTCTTTAAACGGAGAGAGGTAGCGCAGGTTGTAGTTGAGTTTGCGCTCGGTCCGGTCGGCGCTGTTGATCGCCATGTCGTAGAACTGGTTTTCAAAGGCGACTTGCGCGGCAGTCAGGAGGTTGTCCTCGTTGAAGTCGCGGGTGGCGAAACGCCATTCTGCCTGCGCCTGACGGCGCATTTTGGCATCGTTGCTGCTTTGGCTGTTTTTAAACAGAACCAGCGCGCGTTTGATGGCGCCGTCGTCTGCCATGCGGCGGACGTCTTTTTTATCGGCGTCGGAAACGTTGTTTTTGGTATTGACGCGGCGGCCGAGTTCTTCGCCTGCTAAGACGGCGTAGAAATTGCGTCCGCTTGCGGCGGCTTTTTCGTACATTTCTTTAGCACGGCTTTGGTTGCCTTGTGCGGCGTAGCTGCGGCCCAGCCAGTATTGCCAAGTCGGGTCTTTTTGCAGGTTGTCGGGCATTTGTTGGATGATGCCGGACAATTCGTTCCAGCGTTGCAGGCGCAGGGCGGCGCGGGCGTACCATTCAAACTGCTCGTCGGTCAGTTGTTTGCGGTCGGAAACGCGGTTGTAGTAGCTCAACGCGGTCTGCATGTTTTGATTTTGCGCTTGGTAGAGTCCCAATACGCCCCATGCGAAGCTACTTTGTTCTCGGCTTAAGCCGGATTCCATGCCGGACAGCGTGGAGGCTGCGGAGGAGGATTTGCGCGCGTCTTTGCCGATGACGTTCAAAAGGCTGTATTCGCGCGCACCTTGCGAGCCGCCCTCAAACGGGCTGCCCAAGGCGGCTGCCAAGCTGCGTGCGTCGCTGGTTTGGCTGTTGCTCAACAATCCGCGTACGCGGCGCCATGCGTCGTTGTTGTTCAGACGACCTGCCGCTGCCGCGCTTTCGACCAAGCGGGTACAGCCTGCGGGCAGCTTGTTCGTAACGCGCACAAGCTCTGCCGCCATGTTGTAGCTGCCGCTGCTCAGTTCGGCATAACATTGCACTTCTTGCACCCGACCCGCCGCATTCAGCTTTTTGTTTTCTTGGCGGAACACATCCCATTGTCCGCGCGCGCCGAGGCTTTTGAGCCATTCGTTGCGGACGGTTTCAGCCATCGCGCTGTCGCCCGCCTGCGCCAAGAATTGTTGCACCCACATATCGTCGCCGCGTTTGGCAGCGTCCAGCGCGCCTTGATATTGACCGTAATCGGACAATACTTTGGATTCGCCTTCCGCGCGGCGGGCGGGGATGGAGGCGGGTTCGGTCAGGGAAGAGGCAGGCTCTTTGGATGAGGTGTCGTTTTCAGAGACGCACGCCGACAAAACGGCTGCGGCAATCAGGCTGAGCGAGAGGGAAAATATGCGTTGTGCGTTCATTACTTGCCGTATCTTTATTAGAATCAATTAGAACCGTATTTTAAACGATTTGGTGGCATTATCCGAATCTGAAACCGATATTTACATTAACCGCGTAATCAGGGACAACAAAAAGGTCGTCTGAAAAGCGGAATGGCTGTTTCAGACGACCTTTGAGGCATGGGCAAAGTTTACATGCAGCCTTCGTTTTGCAGCAGGGTAAACAGGGGAACGCCGTTTTCGCGGATTTTGCTGCCGCCGATCAAGTCCGTAAATTCCAAAATCGCCGCCGCTTCAACGACTTCACCGCCGAGTTTGCGGATTAATTCCACGCCTGCGAGCATGGTGCCGCCGGTTGCGACCAGGTCATCGACCAGCAGCACGCGCGCGCCGGGTTTGACCGCGTCTTTGTGGATTTCGACTGTCGCTTCGCCGTATTCCAGCGCGTAGCTTTGCGAAATCGTATCAAAAGGCAGCTTGCCCTTTTTGCGGATGGGGACGAAGCCGACGTTCAATTGATACGCCAACGCCGCGCCGATGATGAAGCCGCGTGCGTCCAAGCCAGCCACGACATCGATTTTCTGACCCATATATCGGTAAACCAGCAAGTCCACCAAAAGGCGGAAATATTCCGCGCTTTGAAGCACCGGTGTAATGTCGTGAAATAAAATGCCTTTTTGCGGCCAGTTTTCGATTTTGCGGATTTTGTCCGCCAATGCGGCGACGTCCATCGCCTCAGGATGAACCAACATTTTGCGTGTTCCCAAATGAAAAGTTTTTAACGCGATATTGTAGCCGTCAGACCGTCGGTTGCCAAATCCATCGGGGCGGTTTAACCATTCCCCGAAGCATTCATGACATGGCGTACGACACGGTAATGCGGCTCAATTGTTTTTAAGATGAATATAGTGGATTAACTTTAAACCAGTACGGC
>NZ_KV838077.1:3244-9238 GCF_001838645.1 Neisseria sp. HMSC70E02
TTGTCCTGATTTAAATTTAATCCACTATAAAAGGCAAATAAAGGTCGTCTGAAACGCCGGAAGATGGGTTTCAGACGACCTTTTGACTGTTTGATAACGTGAATATGGATTTATTGATGCGCGGCGAGGAATTGTTCCAATTCTTCTTTGAAAGGCATTCCGTTTTGCGCGCCGTCTTGGGTAATGGAAAGCGCGGCGGCGGCACATGCCTTACGGACGGCAGTTTCGATGCCTTGATTCCAGAAGACGGACAACGCGCCGTTGAATGCGTCGCTGGCGCCGGTGGTGTCGGCAGTGTCCACTTTAAAGCTGGAAACATAACGCAAACGGTCTTTCCCGTCTTTATAGACCGCGCCTTTGTCGCCCATGGTCATCAGGACGGGGCAGGGGGCTTTTAGAATCAGCTCTTCGGGATTCAAATCTTGCGACAGGCCGAGGCAGTCGGCAAGTTCGTAGCGGTTGGGGGTCAGAAGGGTGACCAATTCCCATAATTCCGAAGGCAGGAATTGGGCGGGAGCCGGGTTGAGGATAAAGGGTTTGCCGTATTTCTTCGCCAATTTTGCGGCGGCGATGACGCAGTCCATCGGAATTTCGAGCTGGCTCAAAACCACATCGGCGGAGGCGATTTGCTGCTCGGCGTTTTCGATGTCGGCAACCGTCAGCCCCATGTTGGCTCCGGCGATAACGATAATGGCGTTTTCATCGTCGGCAACGGTAATGTTTGCCATGCCGCTGGGTAGGCCGGTGAGGGTTTGGATGTGTTCGGTAAAGATGCCTTCGCGGCAGAGGTTGGTGGTCATTTCATAGCCGAAATCGTCATCGCCGACCGCGCCGACTATACAGACGTCCGCCCCCAAACGCGCTGCTGCAATCGCTTGGTTTGCGCCCTTGCCGCCCATGAAGCGGTGAAATGAATTGCCCAGCAATGTTTCACCCGCTCTGGGAAATTTTGAAGCGCGGGTGACTAAATCCATATTGATACTGCCGATAACGACGATTTTAGCTTGGAGCATCCTTGATATCCCTTTTATAAAATGCACTAGACTGTTGAACAGCCTTATTTTTGTCTGCTGTTGTGCAATGTATGACTAGCCCAAATAAATAGCCTGAAATTGTACCTGCTAATATTATAAATGCAAAATTAATTGTCAATTTCATATTACTTTGGATTAATTTTGTTGCGATAAAATCAACATATCATAGAATTTAAGGCGGAAATGGCGACGTTTGGGGATGAATTGTTTTTATTTTAACAACCTGTGTTGCAACGCGGGCAGCCTGGTGCGCACGCTTTGCAGCCTCGCAGCGTCCAAATCGGCGATGACGATGCCCTCGCCTTCGGGCAATACGTCCAAGATTTCGCCCCACGGATCGATAATCATGCTATGACCGAACGTTCGCCTGCCGCTTTCGTGTTCGCCACCTTGCGCCGAGGCGATGACGTAGCATTGGTTTTCCACCGCGCGGGCGCGCAGCAGCAATTCCCAATGAGCCTTACCTGTCGTGTAAGTGAAGGCGGCGGGCAGCAGCAAAACGTCAAACGGCTGCTGGGCGCGGAAAAATTCGGGAAAACGCAAATCGTAGCAGATGCCGGCGGCAAGCGGAACCTCGTCGGCACTCAGTTCCGGCACATCGCCGCCCGCGCTGATGGTGTCCGCCTCGGCATAGCGTTCGCCCAAGCCCGAAAAGCCGAACAGGTGCATTTTGTGATACAGCCCGATTTGCGCGCCGTCGCGGTCGTACACCAACATAGTGTTCATTACTTTGCCCGCTTCAGGGCTTTGCAGCGGAATCGTGCCGCCAAAAAGCACCACGCCGCATTCCGCCGCCGTCTCGCTCAAGGTCGTCTGAAAACGAGCGTAGCGAGTTTCGCTAAAATTGCCACCGACTAAAGGTTCGGCGAAAGCCAGTTTGTCGGTATCCTTGCGCCCCATCAGCGGCCAATATTCGGGCAACAGCACCCAATCCGCGCCTTGCTCGGCAGCTTGGCGAACGAGGCGTTTCATGGTGTCGATATTGGCATCGGGGTCGGTGGACGAAATCATTTGTACGGCGGCGGCGCGGATGTTTTGCATGGCGGTTTTCCTGTCGGGTCGTCTGAAAAGGGCAAGGGATGGTTTGTTTTATAGTGGATTAACTTTAAATCAGGACAAGGCGCCGAAGCCGCAGACAGTACAGATAGTACGGCACCGATTCACTTGGTGCTTCAGCACCTTAGAGAATCGTTTTCTTTGAGCTAAGGCGAGGTAACGCCGTACTGGTTTAAAGTTAATCCACTATAAAACGAAATCGTTTCAAAAAAACAATCAATAAGGAAAGCAGCGTTTCAGACGACCTTTTATTTTTCTGAGCCGTTTTTATGATGATTTGAACGGCAGGTTTGGCATTGCTTTTATATAAATATATTATTTTTTTATTTTTTATTGATTTTAAAAAATAATTTCCTTAAATTCTGTTTAATCGATAAAATATAAATGTTTTCAAAACTTAACGTATGCATGTAAGCCATTGATTCTTTGGTTAGTTGCTTCATGAATGGGGTGATTGGTTGAAAATCGATATTGCTGCGGTTTGCTAAGTAGGAAGTTATCAGATAAGGTGTACTACAAGCGGTTACATCCGTGAGTATAAAATTAATCAATAAGATAGTTGATTCAATATAAAACTGTTACATCTCACAACAAACGGAAGGCTCTCCCTCGACCGTTTGCACATCAAACCGTTTGCACACCAAACAGAAAGGAAAAAACCATGCTTCATTATGCAGTTGTTTTCTTTGTTATCGCCATTATTGCAGCCGTACTGGGCTTCGGCGGTATTGCAGGCAGCGCGGCAGGTATCGCTAAAATCCTGTTTGTCGGTTTCCTGATTTTGTCAGTGTTGTCCCTGATTTTTGGCAAGAAAAAATAAAACTGACAAACAGATAAGGCGTAACCACGCTACCTTCTGAATGAACGTTTTTTAAAACAAAGGTCGTCTGAAATTTTCAGACGACCTTTCTTCATATCAAACCTTAATCTTCATACGCTTCTATCGGCGGGCAGGTGCAGACCAAATTCCGGTCGCCGTACACGTCGTCCACGCGGTTGACGCTCGGCCAGAATTTGTTTTCGCGCACGAAAGGCAACGGGAAGACGGCTTCTTCGCGGGAGTACGGGTGCGCCCATTCGCCGGTTACGTCGGCGGCGGTATGCGGGGCGTTGACCAGCGGGTTGTCGTCTTTCGGCCATTCGCCGCGTTCGACTTTCAGCACTTCCTGTTTGATTTGTTTCAGGGCGGCGATGAAGCGGTCGAGTTCGGCTTTGCTCTCGCTTTCGGTCGGTTCGATCATCAGCGTGCCGGCAACGGGGAAGGAGACGGTCGGGGCGTGGAAGCCGTAGTCCATCAGGCGTTTGGCGATGTCGGTTTCGGTGATGCCGCTTTCGGCTTTGAGCGGGCGCAGATCGATGATGCATTCATGTGCGACGCGGCCGTTTTTGCCTGTGTAGAGAACGGGATAGTCTTCGCTCAGGCGTTTGGCGACGTAGTTGGCGTTGAGTAATGCCCAGCGCGTTGCCTGTTCCATGCCTTGTTTGCCCATCATGGTCAGGTACATCCAGGTAATCGGCAGGATGGACGCGGAACCGAAGGCGGCGGCGGCAACGGCGGTTTGCCCGGTACTTGCGCTGTGCGTGTCGGTTAACACATGGCCTGGGGCAAACGGGGCGAGGTGGGCTTTCAGGCCGATGGGACCCATGCCCGGGCCGCCGCCGCCGTGGGGGATGCAGAAAGTTTTATGCAGGTTCATGTGCAACACGTCCGCGCCGACTTCGGCGGGCTGCATGATGCCAATTTGGGCGTTGAGGTTGGCGCCGTCCATGTAAACCTGTCCGCCGTTTTCATGGATGATGCGGCAGATGTCACGGATGCCTTCTTCGTACACGCCGTGGGTGGACGGGTAGGTAATCATGATGGCGGACAAGGCGTCGCGGTGTTGTTCGGCTTTGGCTTTCAAATCGTCGATGTTGACGTTGCCGTGTTCGTCGGTATCGACGACGACGACTTTCAAACCGAGCATGGCGGCGGTGGCGGGGTTGGTGCCGTGGGCGGATTTGGGAATCAGGCAGATGTTGCGGTGCGCTTCGCCTTGGGCTTCCTGATAGCGGCGGATGGCGAGCATACCGCTGTATTCGCCCTGCGCGCCGGAGTTGGGCTGGAAGGAAATCGCGTCAAAGCCGGTGATGGCTTTCAGACTGTTTTCCATGTCGGCCAGGAGTTCGCGGTAGCCTGCGGTTTGGGTTTCGGGAGCGTAGGGGTGGATGTCGGAAAACTCCGCCCAAGTAATCGGCAGCATTTCAGCGGTGGCGTTGAGCTTCATGGTGCAACTGCCCAGCGAAATCATGCTGCGGTTCATCGCCAAATCGCGGTCTTCGAGCTTTTTCAGGTAGCGCAGCATTTCGTGTTCGGTGTGGTAACGGTTGAACACGGGATGTTGCAAGATATTGTCTTGGCGCAGGAATTCCGTTTTCAGACGACCTTTGACGTCGTCTGAAAGCGTGAAAGTGTTGTTGCCGGTGAAGGCGTAGTACAACACGGCAAGGTCTTCGCGCACGGATGTTTCGTGGAAGGCGGCGGCGATTCGGGTGTCGCTGACGCGGCGCAGGTTGTAGCCCAGTTCCAAAGCGGTTTGGAACGCTTTGTCCGCTTTTTCTTTGCTGCCGAAATCAACGGTAACGGTATCGAAGAAGACTTCGTGAACCACTTTGAGGCCGTCTGAAACCAGCGCGTCGGCAAAGGCGGAAGCCAGCGCGTGAATGCGGTTGGCGATGCGTTTCACGCCTTCGGGGCCGTGATAGACGGCGTACATGCCCGCCAAGTTCGCCAGCAATGCCTGCGCGGTACAAATATTGGATGTGGCTTTTTCGCGGCGGATGTGTTGTTCGCGGGTGGACAACGCCATGCGCAGCGCGGGTTTGCCCGATGCGTCTTTGGATACGCCGATGATGCGGCCCGGGGCGGAGCGTTTGAACTCGTCTTTAAAGGCGAAATAAGCGGCGTGCGGCCCGCCAAAGCCCATCGGTACGCCGAAGCGTTGCGTGTTGCCCAACGCAATGTCCGCACCCAATTCGGCAGGCGATTTCAGCAAGACCAAACTCATGATGTCGGCGGCAACGGCAACAATCGTGCCTTTGGTTTTCAGACGACCTATGACGCTTTGCAAGTCTTGTACGTCGCCGTCTTTGCCGACGTATTGGAACAGCGCGCCGAAGTATTCGCCGTCATCCGCTTTGGCAAAATCGCCGACCACCAGCTCGAAGCCGAAATATTTGGCGCGGGTTTTCATCACGTCCAAAGTCTGCAAATAGACGCGCTCGTCCACGAAGAAACGCTCGGATTTCACCTTGCCCACGCGGTGCGCCATCGCCATCGCTTCGGCGGCGGCGGTTGCCTCGTCCAGCAAAGACGCGCCCGCCACGGGGAAACCGGTCAAATCGATGCACACCTGCTGGAAGTTCAACAACGCTTCCAAACGTCCCTGCGCGATTTCCGCCTGATACGGCGTGTAGGCGGTGTACCAGCCCGGATTTTCCAACACGTTGCGCAAAATCACGTTCGGCACGCGGGTCGGGTAATAGCCCAAGCCGATATAGGATTTGTTGATCACGTTTTTTGCCGCAATGGCTTTCAGCTTCGCCAAAGCGTCCGCCTCGGTCAAGGCTTCGGGCAGGTCGAGTTCGGACGGCATACGGATGCTTTGCGGCACGGTGTTGCCGACAAAATCATCCATGCTTTTCTCGCCGAGCGCTTCCAAAAGCGCAGCCTCGTCGCCAAAACTCAAATGACGCGCGGCAAATTCGTTGGGGTTGAACAGTTCGGATAGTTTCATTTCTACTCCTTTTTTGTTGTAGGAATCTGCCGCGAAGGCAGGTATTTGGGTTTTCAGACGACCTTGCGGGCGGATAATCGGGTTTTGTATCTGCTTACTATAGTGGATTAAATTTAAATCAGGACAAG